>JAQYWL010000430.1 GCA_030145035.1 Desulfobacteria bacterium
CATTACATCCACGTCATCGCTAACCCTTGCGGCTCACCGATCCCCATCACTCGCGACGCGGCCATTTGACCCCCTCTTGTTACATTGGTGACCATACTCGGGTACTTGCATTGCGCTTTTCCCCAAGAGCCCTTGCTCGTCGCTCGCCTGGTTACTTGCCTGCCGTTGCGCAACTCGATGCTGTCTTCGACCCCGGAGGGGCATTCGGCGCTCGTCATTAATGCACCTCCTGCATGGCCTGCGCCCTGTCTGAGAGGATCGGCCCACACCCGAAATTCATCTTTCTCGGGGCTACGGTTCAGATTCAGGGCATACACCCTTCACCTCGTTATACTCGCTTATCTTCCTTTCCGGCTTTCGCCCTCAGTCCTTACACTACTGAGCGGCTGACTAGACCTTACTCAGGAGGGCCTGTGCGCATTAGAGCGCCGTCCCTCTCAGCAGGCAACCATTGCCAGGTTGCCCCACCATTCCATTATTCCCTGGCCCAGACCCTGGCCCAGACCGGGTTTTTTTCTCCGTGACATTGTCCAGCTTCTGTCGCGCCAGGGCGGGCCGGGTTTTCACATGGCACCAGTTACTATTCTGATGTCGCGCCCCTGGCCCAGACCGGGATGATAGGGATGGCACATCAATGTTAAAGCTGTCGCGCCAGGGCGGGCAGGGCGGGCCAATTGGGGCGGAGCCCCTAAGTTCCCTGATGCCGTGTAGCCACAGTGGGCACACACCCAACTTTCTTGTTTGTCTCCCATTTCTCCTGCCTCAGCAGTTATTTATTGCTAGTCCTTGAGCCTTTCAAGCTCCAGAGAAAGCTTTCTTAAATGCTCTTTCTCCTCATTAATCAAGTGACCGATGATTTCACGTCCCTTCTTTTCTTCGGTAGAGTCTTGCATAGTCACAAAAAATACTATGGAATCCTTCTCAAATTGAATGCCGAGCTTCAGTATATCTTCAGGATTTTTCGCCTGAGATAATTTCTTTTCCACGTCCAAGTCCGATCTGAAGACGTGAATATCAGCCATCATTTGGAGGTATTGGTTCATCTCGTGTTCAGGATCCCAGACAGTATCCTCAGTGGCTGTTTTGGGCAATTGGGCTTTTAGCTCGGTAAATCTCTTCAAGTGTTCCGCTTCTTCTTTAGCAAGAGAGCCCAAAACAGCCTTTACATCAGGATTATCAACGATATCCATGGCCTTTTCATAAAAGCGCTTGCCATTTTCCTCTATGTCAATAGCTATCTGGAAAACCTCATCTGCATTAAATCCATAAATCACGATACCGCTCCTCTCCTATTTTCTATTGTTCCTTTTCGAACTCATCTTTTGAGGCACCACAGACCGGACAGGTCCAATCATCTGGTACATCTTTACAGGCAGAATGGCATTGCCACGCCCGTTGGGCTCGCAATGACGATGTAGAACATTGTAGTGCATTTGTATTAGTAGGGGATTTTTTCCAACGGCCTCCTCTCCGGCACATGTGCATGAGGAACCTTGTCCTCGTTCCAGGCCTTTGAAACATAGAGGTTACAATAGCAGCTCCCGTATTCTTCTACGTCAGGGGTTCTATAGACGCATGGGCACAAGATATCTTTGTCCAGTTCACGGTCTCCAGATGCCAGCCTGCAAGGGCAGGACATGTAACCGTAACGTTCTTTATTGATAAGAAGGCCCTCAAGGAGTTCAAAAACCCTTTTTTCGTCCTTGTTAAAGTAGTAACCTTTTGGTCCTTGAACCCTCCTCAACATCTCATATAGTTTTTCTACCTCATTCATAATCCAAGGGCCTCCTTTATCTCATCTTCTCTGTATCCTACGATAACCCTGTCTCCGATGATAATGGTAGGAAACGAACATCGTGGATTCCATTTCTTCACGTCTTCAAGAATAGCGGCCCTTTCTTCCCCATGAAGCAAGTCCACATCTGTAAAATCGTATTTCACTGCACATTCATTCAAAAACTCCTTCGTGGCCTTACAATGACTGCACGTACTAAGCGTATACATCTTAACGGGTTCTTGCATCCCCAGTTCCTCTCTTTTTCAACACGTGATTATAAGACGTAAATCTTTTGATCTGTGATTTGGGCTTATAGGAGCCGATGACGGGAGGCTACTAAAAAATGGTCAACCTCCTAACACGAAAGTCCTGTAGACCCACCAACCACTTACCAACTGGGTCAAAGCAAAAATCAAAAGAATGAGATTGTTCAGGCCATGAACCAGGGGCAGGAGCCTTCGATGCCTTCTCTTACGATTCATATACAGACCGGAGAACAAGCCAAACAGGATGAAAGGCACCATCACAAGGGCCACCTTCCCATGGGTTTCCGTCATGAGGAACCCATGCCAGTAGACATACACCACGGTCATGCCTGCCAGCACCCCGGCCAGCAATGCCCCCAAAGCAATCTCTCCCAGGACCACATGCCGCTTCCATCTGAAAAGCGTCTTTTGCTTTAGATGAAGGGAGCGAAAGCGTTGTACCCCCAGATAGAATACATATACGGTCGACACTATGGCCGACAATTGAATGACCGGATGGATAACAAGCAAAACAGGCTCCATAGTGTGAGCAAAAACCACAAAGGTTTTTCCTGCTTCGTCTACTTAAACTCATGAACCAGTATGAAGTCATTGCTCGCCCTGGTTCCATGGCAACCAATGCAGCCAGCGGGCTTACCAAAAGGCTTGGCCTTGCCCTCGGGTGTGTACTTTACCCAAAACCAGTCACCGTCTTTGGGGTTGTACCCGTGGACCTTATACATCACGGTGATGGCCTTGAGCTCCTTGGCATTGTTGTAGTTTTCTTTTACTTCAATGGAACCGTACTGAACAGGAGGCATTACTGAATTCAAGGCGCGGTCATTCACGTAAACCTTGTGCAAGGGGCCGTGCGGCGCACGGCCCGGATGCACCCCCTGATGGTCCGGCCAGAATGACCACTGCTGATACGGAGAGACCTTTGTAATGTAATTCCACAGTGAAGCCGGATCTGGCCCGGGCATTTCCGCAAAGGCATGAGAACCTGCCAGAAAACAAGCCGTAATGATTAGAAGGCCACCAGTCATTGTCATTCTTTTCATCTTGAACCTCCTTTCCTGGTACAGGAAAACTGAATTCCTCTTTGTTTGGGATGGACATTCTCAACCCTTTGCCTTACAGGTAGATATTCCAAAAAGCTTATAGAGCCCGCACCAACTTACAGCGGCCGTAAAGATTGGCAGTAGGCCAATAGCTCCCCACCAACTTTTGAAATAGACGCCAATGGCGATCACGATAATTCCTACAAACGCTCTGATAATCCTGTCAGTTTTGCCCATGTTGTGTTTCATGTGTATCACCTCCCAAACGTAATAGCTTCCAGCCATTTCCAACACTCACACCAAAACGATCCCGGCTCAGGCGGAGTTACCCCTTCTCCTTCAGCTTGAATTTCAACCAATCAATCATCTCCTGGATGTTTTCCGACATGTACCAGCGACCGTTAGCAAAGGCACCATAGTCAGCCCCTGCCATGGCAGAAGCAAAACGGGTCGAATTGGCAAAAAAAGCCACTGCTCCACCCATTTTCCTTCAAAGGTTATGGGCTAAACCAGGAGATAGGCCTCCCACCACCGGAAATATCTAAAGGGCTCTCATAAAATTCACCAGATCCTTCTTCTCTTTCTCTGTTAGCTTGAGTTCCTGAACCAGGTTGAAAAACTCCACAGTGTCCTCCAGGGTCAACAACCGGCCATCGTGCAGGTAAGGGGGTGAATCCATAATGCCACGCAGGGGGAAAGTCTTAATGGGACCATCAGCCGCGGCCATCCGACCATTGACCATGCGCGGTTTGTAAAAACGCTCCGTTCTCAGGTTGTGCATGAGATTATCCGTATAGTAAGGAGCTGGATGGCAAGCAGCGCATTGGGCTTTACCAAAGAAAATCTTCTGTCCTCTCAATTCGGACGCGGTGGCCTTTTTGGGATCTAGCTTGCCGTAAATGTTCAGCTTGGGCGCTGGTGGAAAGTCTAGGAGCGCCTGGAACTCGGCCATGAAGTGAACCTGACTGCCCCGTTCCAAGATGTTGACACCTTTCTTGGTGGCAAGTACCGGATCGCCGTCGAAATAGGCAGCCCGTTGCTCGAATTCAGTGAAGTCTTCAATCGACTTCAGCGCACGTTGTGAACCGAACAGGCGCTGAATATTCACCCCCCGCAACGACGGAACGTCCAGGCGGTGCCGAAATTCTTGGGGGCGGATATCGCCTACAAGGTGGGTGGCGGCAATTGTATGCCCGTTTACGTGGCAGTCGAAGCACGTAACACCGCGGCTAGGAAGCTCGGAACGGCGGTCCTCGGTCTGGTTGAACTGCTGCTGGGGGAACGCCGTGACAAGCAATCTGACTCCTTCGATCTGCTTGGGATTTAGGATTCCGTTAAACAGGTTATAGTAGTTCATCATGGTGACGACTTTTCCCTGAGAAACATCGCCCAGGTCAGGCCGCGTCGTCAAATAGATGGGCGGAGGAAACTCGGGCAATAAATGATCCAGCAGGTCGAGATCCAAATCAAAACGGGTAAGATCACGCCCTTCCTGCCTCTTGATCTCATCAATATGGAACTTGGGGAAGACCATCCCCCCTTCTTGGTGGTTCGGATGGGGCAGAGGTAGCAACCCTATGGGCCAAAGGTCCCTTTTTCGGATGTCTTCGGGACTCATCATGGCCAGCTTTTCCCAGGTCATACCCTTGGGCAATTTGACCCGGACGCCTTCCTGGACGGACTTTCTTCCTCCGGACATCATCACGCCCTTAGCCGGCCGGTTACTTAAGTCATACCGTTCATTGAGCAAATCCATCTGGCGTTTCATCACTTCTGATTTGACAGCCTTCATGCGAGCCATGGTCTTTGCGAAGGGTTCTTTAATGACCGCGGGGCTGTAACTGCTCTTTGTCTCCTCTTGGGCATAAGCCATACCTAATACAATGAGCGAAGCGCAAAGCGCTCCCGGAAACAGCCATCTGCTGTTGGGCGATCTTTTTCTCATGGTTTTTCCTCCTTTTCTTTTCGCTTTTTAAAAAACAAATCCCAGCAGCTTAACAAAACTCGGCCTTCACATCTCACCTCCCTTCCCTCGAAGGTGGCAGTTAGTTTCTTCGTATCAATTGCTAAGATGTTCCGTCTTATCCATATCCTTCCATGACTTCTTTGAGCATCACCCGGTCCACATCTCGTCCTACCAAAGGCCCCTGACTCAAGATTGGAAAGTGCTCTTCAAAGGCTCGACGGTCGTTGCGGTAAATGATACCGATTGGTATCTTATCTCCCCACTCTAATGCCACCTTCATGGCTGCTTCCCAATCCGTCGGATCGTACGCAGGCTGCAAGGGGTCGCACCGCTCCTTGTACCAGGCAAAGGTGTTGACCTTGTTGAACGAGACGCACGGCTGTAGCACGTCGATGAGAGCAAAGCCGCGATGAGCGATGCCCTGCTGAATCACCTCGGACAGGTGATCGATCATGCCGGCAAAACCACGGGCCACAAAACCGGCCTGCATGGCCACCGCCACAGCGATTGGATTGAACGGTGCTGAGGCCACCCCCTCTGGCTGCGCCTTGGTCACAAACCCCTCCTCAGTGGTGGGGCTGGCCTGGCCCTTGGTCAGGCCGTACACCTGGTTGTTGTGCACCAAAAGGGTCACATCGACGTTGCGGCGTATAGCTGCCAGGAAA
>JAQYWL010000442.1 GCA_030145035.1 Desulfobacteria bacterium
ATTTTGGTGCCCATGTAGTCCCGGTCTGGGCCAGGGGCTCTTCAACCGGGAACCGTGAACGTTGAACCGCTCAACCCAGGTATGTGTTCAGATTTGTTCAGCCGTTATTATCGAGAGCTTCCCAAAAAAGGCGTTAAACGATGGCATTAATCCACTTTCTATATCGCAAAAAGCGTGCCGAAACAAGATCTTAGAGCATTTAGAGCACTTGCTTTTCCATAGTTGATAACTTTCAAATACTTAGCTTATTGCCAGTCGAAAGCACGCATCCGGGTCCAATCGGCCGGATGTGGGTAATAAAGGTTACACAAGGTAAAAAAATGCCACTTATGAGCAAGATTTTGCCCTAATCTTTAGTTTCCAAATCGCTGATTTCAGTATCGGGAATCGGTGACTTCTCAATGACACAGAGAAGGATCTTGGTTGCAAATGAGAACTTCTAGTGGTAGTTATTGTATCGATCAAATGCCAGAAAGCGGAGGGAGGGTTTATGGACAAGGAAGGAATAGTTACTGCCATAAAGAAGCTTATCTTGCCTGAGCTTGAGGCAATAAAGGGCAACCAAGCAAAGATGGATGTGCGGCTTGATGCCATTGAAAAGCGGATTTCTGATATGAACGGACATATAGTTGATCAAAGCCGGCGTATTGATGAACTAAGGGCCGAGCTCACTGCAAAGATCGACGAAACAAATAAGAGGATTGATGAGCTAAGGACGGACCTAACCGCAAGGATTGATGAAACAAATAAAAGGATTGATGAACTAAGGAACGAGCTCACTGCAAGGATTGATGACGTGAGGACCGACCTCACTGCAAGGATTGATGAAACGAATAAAAGGGTTGACCAGCTTACCTTCCAGGTAGGAAAGGTCGCCCAGGAGATGGAGCGAATCAAGAGGGAACAGGTCGTCACTGTGGACATCATCACACGCTTGAGGTCGTTAGAAACCAAAACAGCTCATTTGTGAAGATTGGAGTACCAAGGATTATAAATCTTGTTTATCCTGTAATCCTGTCTAAAGGTCTTTTTGCAGGTGAACTATTACGCATGGGTAAAGGAGGTAGTCGATGCAGACCGTGAAGGGGGTAAAAGAAGGCCAAATGGAATTTCTTGTGCCTGACGTTTATGACGCATCAATGATGGATGGTATTCCTTTAAAGGAAAGCTATACGTATGAAGACTATGCAAAACTGCCCGAAGGAGCGCCTTACCAATTGATCGGAGGAGAGCTTGTAATGACACCTTCACCAACGCCATATCATCAGGAAATAAGCCGAAAACTTGCGTTCAAGATTGTCAGCTTCTTGGAAAAGAATAATTTGGGCACACTATACTATGCTCCTTTGGATGTTTTCTTGAGCGACGGTGATGTGTACCAGCCTGACATTATATTTATTTCTCGCAAACGGCTGGAAATAATCGGTAAAAAGAAGATAGAGGGAGCGCCGGATATTGTTATAGAGGTATTGTCACCAGGTACTGCATATTATGACCTGAGAAAAAAGTACAGGGCATACCAGGAATACGGGGTTCGTGAATATTGGATTGTTGATCCCGAGCTAAAGAAGATCGAGGTATATGAAAATCAAGACAAGAAATTCAAAATATACAGCGAAGCCGAAGGGGAAGGGACTGTTTCATCAAAGGTGTTGGATGAGCTCGTGATTTCTTTAAATGAAATTTTTTGACCATGATACCTATTTCCAGGCAAAGATCGGTTCCGGCATGACGAGGGGGATACCATCAAGATCACCGGCAAGCCGGACCTGGATCTCAAGCTCAAGGGCAGGAATGGGGACATTGCGACGGTGGCCATTGCCGTCAATGCCATCCCCCGCGTGCGACAAGCAGCCTCGGGCTTGGTCACGATGCGCGATTTGCCCATAGTAACGATGTGGTAACGGTTCACCGCAGAGACGCCGAGGACGCAAAGGGAACATAGCATTACCTTTCTGCTGAAACAGCAGAAAGGAAAAAAGCCTCATCTCTGCGTTCTTTGCGTCTCTGCGGTGAATCCCAGGCCTTTCTCAATCACAATCCTGACCATTTCCAGGAATATATTATCCCTTTTTCGTTAACATAGAATATCCTTGTGGCTGCGTATCCTGGTTGCCTGGGCCTGGTCGGATAATGACTACCCCCAACTATACGCTTGTCTTTTACATTGCCCCAAGTGCCCTTAAGGGATTCATAAATGATGATGTTTCCACCTTTCCCATCTGACTCTATTTTGGTGGGTGGCCCCCAGTAAGCAATAAGTTCGGATTGATAGTGGCCAAGCCATGAATCCATGATTCTGCTGATTGTTGAAGCCTTCTTGAAATCGTTGACTTTTGGAGCACAGCCGGAACTGCTAAGGGCAAATAACATTAGGGCGGATATAGTGAACGTCAGAAGAAAGTGGTCATTGCGAGCGAAGCGAAGCAATCTCTGAAAGGATAGTAGCACACTTTTAATCCCAAAAGCTGGAGATTGCTTCGTCATCCGCCAGAGGCGGACTCCTCGCAATGACAAAAGAGAACTGCCCTGTGAACGGTTACCGCAATTGAAATGATGGAATGTTGGGTTCATATTGCATCTGGTTGAAAAATAACACGATTCATGAGATAAGTAAATCATGGACTGAAAAACGGCATCCTTCATTCCTCGGTTTACAGTTTTTAAGGATGCCAG
>JAQYWL010000039.1 GCA_030145035.1 Desulfobacteria bacterium
CGAAGTTCATATGCAACCAAGTAAGCCAGCATAATGCCGAAAACATGAGCACGCGTCCTGGGCGCTTTGCGCACAAAAATCCCGCGAATATGAAGCAACGCCGTTTTCATTGTCCGAAACGCCCACTCCACTTCAGCAAGGCTTTTATACCGGTCATGGACAGTTTGCTTTGAGGCTGTCTCAACCGAAAGATCAGTTTTGATTACATAACATCCGTCGAGCTTCTCCTCTTCTTCCAACACCGTATCTTTGACTTCCACGCTGAGATTCCGGCCCCGGATAAGGATATCTACCCATTTGCTGATCTTGAGGATGTCTGCCTTTTCCTTGACTATTCGCTTAGCAACCTTCGCTTTTGCCCTCGGATGTTCTGACAAGTATCTCGTCTTTAGCGCACAAAGCTCGCCTACTTTCCTGAGTTTGCTTTCACGGCTGTCTCTGATCTCGCCAACCCTAACTGGGTTGCGGCGGTATATATAGCGGATGTCTTCTGATTCGACCTCGCACACCGTTTCATCAAAAAGTTCCATCTGCAGCACATATTTTTTCAACAACGTTTCAATCTGAGCCTTGGTCAGTGCTGTTATGTAGTGATATTTTTCTGTCGTAAGGTCCTTGATTTGTGCACTCTTGATCATGCCCCGGTCACCGACAAATGTCACTTTCTCAATTCCAAAACGTCGTGCAACCTTATCTACCTGATTTTTAAATGTCTTCGTATCACCAGTATTGCCACGAAAAACCTCGCAGGAAATAGGTCGCCCCTCGTCGTCGGTTAATAAACCGATGACGATCTGCTTCTTGCCTTTCTTCCCATCACGGTTATACCCGTAATCGGCAAGTTCATTTTGATCACCCTCCAAGTAACTGCTGGTTACGTCATAAAGATACATGTTAGGTTTTTGGTGCTCGTAACGGCCTTTGAAAAGACGTTTCTCTATTGCTTGCTGATGATCATTAAGCCAATCCATGGCCGTGTACAAGTCGTCCTCGCAAAACGAGTCCAGCCCAACAATATCACATGCGGAATGGCTTTGTGCCAGTCGTGTTGCCGAAAGACGCGATACTGATCCAATGACAGTGGAAATGACCATCCAAAGTGACAGCTTCGCCATTGCACTTCGCCCAACAGCGCCGACAATCCCGAGTCGTTTGGCTAATTGATACACAAGCCACACTGCCCCCACACTCAGACCCTGTCTGGTCTTGACCGATTTGCCTGGAACTTTTAGCGCAGCAAGATTTCTCTTATTCGCCAAAGCGAACTTTATGGCCTCTATTTCCTCGTTATCGCACTTCGATAGATTCGCAACGGTGTCATGGCAGACTTTGCCGTTTTTGCGATATGAATTGCGAAGAAGTGCTCGGCGGTAAGTCCTGCCATCTACAGTGTATGTTTGATCATCAACATGCATAGTGACCACTAATATAAGGAGGTGCTATGTGATGTCAAGCCTTTTTTAGCTTTTTTCTGAATTATTATTAGTGACTACACTTTTCAGCCAGAATACCCCCTTTTATGTGTATTATCGAGATGTTAGGTCACAATGGGGACTGGAAGATCTGTCGCAGTGCCACCCGACAAGGCCAGTTGCGGGATCTCCCGGTTCTCGTGCATAGAGCTTCCACGCATGCTCAGGGTCTCTGACTCCGCGGGGCCAGTGGGCGACTCGCTGCATAACGCCGCACACCGTGTTGCCTTCCCTGCCGTCCCACGAGGTCGGCACCCCGGAAGGGTGATTTCGGAGCTCAATGGCTGGCCTGCGCTTCCCCCTGTCAACGCTTCGCGTGCAACCTCACGGCTGCCCGCGCATGACTCGGGGCCATGATGGAACAGCTACTCCTTTCATGTAGGGCTCTTGACTTCGGCTGAGCTCAGTCGAAGCCTCATCCCCTACTCTATGCCGGTTTATCCCGGCGCTTTCAGGATGTACCCTAATTTCCACTTGACAAAGCAGAAATCATTATGCAAATATATTGAATAAGTTGACAACGTTCCCCATCCAGCATAATCCGAGCCAAAAATACAGGACAGGGTTCAGAGGAGCGAGAGACTCGGCGAAAAAATAAAAGTGGCTCGATGATAAGGATACCTTGACATGGAAGAAGAACTCAATAGGCATACTGAACAAAAAGTCATTGAGAAATTAAGGCTGCTCGATCCCCAGCAAATACCGGAGGTCTATGATTTCATTGATGTTCTTGTTGAAAAAAGAAGGAAAAAGCGAGAGCTGATATCGCCCGAAGCTATGAATCAGAAGGATCCTATCCAGGCATTGCGGGGTCGGGGCAAAGGCGAACAGTTGGTAGAAAGACTCCTGCGGTCAAGACGTGATGATCGGCACCGTGATGAGCGAAAACGTTCAGATATACGTACTTGATACCTCTGCTTGGCTTGCCTTAATCGAAGACGAGGAAGGTGCTGATCTTGTACAGCAAATATTGGAAAAGGCTAAGTCTGGTGAGGTTGATATTCTTGTTTCCTTCATGAGTTTCATGGAAGTGATGTATATCACTCTTCAAGAGCGAGATCTAGGTGAGGCTGATGAACGTGTAAAGCTCATGGCAGCTCTACCTATCACACGAGTAGAATCAAATAATTCGCTTGGTATCATCGCGGCCAAGCTTAAAGCCAATTACCGCATTTCTGTTGCTGATGCCTGGATTGCTGCACTAGCACAAGAGAGAAATGCCGCATTGGTACATAAGGATCCGGAGTTTGAACAGATTGAAGAAGACATTCAAGTAATAAAATTGCCCTACAAATAATTTCAAAAGTCTTGAAGATACCAATGTCATTACGTCATTAGACTAACCCAGTTAGATGTCACCCATTCCCGTCCTAATTAGCAAACAACGTCACCCATTACGCGTCCCTAATCAACGAATCAACGATTCCCCGGATGTGAGATTATGAAGATGTCATATGTCAAGGGCTGACCCCAATTGCTACTTAGGGCAAAAGTTATTTGTTATTTGTTATTCGTTATTGGTGAGATTTTATGACTAAAAAGAGCCTAAAAACTTTCGAAGATTTGGAATGTTGGCAAGCTTGCACTGAAGTGCGGCGATTTATTACTGAATTGCTTAAGAGTTACCCTAAGGATGAGAGGTTTGCGCTGGTGGATGATATGAGGCGAACTGCGCGGTCCACAACACACAACCTTGCGGAAGGATTCGTGCGATTTCATTACAAGGAGAATGTATAGTTTTGTAGGATTAGTCGTGGATCGCTCTATGAACTAATTGATCAATTAATAACGTCAAAAGATGACGGGTATATAACTTCCGAAGAGTATGAGAGAGGAAGAGACTTAATCACCAAAGCATTACCGATACTGAATGGATACATAAAATATCTTTCGAAGCAAAAAGACAAATAACAAATGACGTATAAAAAATGACGAGACGGAATGGTTATATAAGTTATCTTTCCAAGCAGAAGAAAAAGACGAAGAACGAATAACAGATAACCAATAACGTTACTCTCCTTGGGCTCACCAATAACTAATAACTTTACTCTCAGCCCTCTGTCATCTGACATCTGTTCTCTGACATCTGTTCTCTGTCATCTGTTCTCTGTCATCTGTCATCTGTTCTCTGTCATCTGTCATCTGCGCTTTCAGCTTTCAGCTATGAGCTATCATCTGACCTCTGACATCTGTCATCAGCGCTTTGCCCTATGGAGGAAATGGGAAACTTTAAAAGTAAAGGGCGTACCCAAAAAACTGCCCACACTGCGTCGTTGATGCAAAAACATCTTGACAATGATCGACGAATAGTTGATTATTCTAACAAACTTAGAAGAGCGTTCCGTAGTCCATTGCTTGGCAGGAAAACCGCAGAATGGTCCGATGGTCAACCAAAAACAAGGAGAAACAGATGAACCGGAAATACACAGCAATTGTTCGCAAAAGCAAGCTTGAATATGTTGCGATATGTTTGGAACTAAATGTTTCCTCAAGAGGGGAAGATCTGGTATCTGTCGAGAAGAACCTAAGAAACGCGATAGAATTGTATCTTGAGGACATAAGACAGCATCCAGAGACCTCTGTTTCTCCAATTTCCATGGAAGAATTGATCGAATTCCTCAGAGATACAGAGCCAGAGTGGTATAAAGAGCCAGCAGAAGGTCTACTTCTAAGGCCACTCGAAGTTCATGAGGTGCCTTCATATGCGTAAGGTTCCCGCATTGTCCAGTAAGGAGTTGGCAAGATTGCTGGAAGAAGGCGGAGCCGCATTTGTGAGGCAAGGAAGTACTGACCATGCAATATGTTCTAGAGTCGTCGAAGGCAAGAGATTCTCTGCTCCTGTCCAAATGGGGAAGAAGACGTTGGACCCTGTGTATTGTAAAAGGGTTCTGAGACAGTTGAAGTTTACAGATGCTGAAATTGAAAAACTTTTAGGTTGATCTTCGCTCTCTGCGCCTTGCGCTATCCGTAAAAAGCCAAGAGAAAAAAGTCCCAAATTCGCAATCCCAAATCCTGATTCCACAATTTGCAATCGGAAATAAGCTGTACGCCCTTTGCTCCATGCTCTACGCTCTGTCATCTGCCCTCCGCCCTCTGCCCTCTGCCCGCTCATATGGGTTCACTAATAACCAATAACTTTACTCTCAGTCATCTGTTTATCCTGCCTGCGCCGCCTGCCCCGCCTGCCCTGTAAGGAGGTACGACTGTATCGGGGTAGGTAGGCACTATCGTACTGGGGTTAAATGAACCACCATATTTAACTGGGGTCTAAAATAATATTTGATACGAAGAAGAAAAGTTAAAAAGTAAAGATGTCCCCAACTTCCCCACAAAAAGACAATTCAGACAGGATCAACAAGATTGACCGGTTTTGTTTCTCAGTTTCATCCGGAAACTGAGAAACAAAAAAATCCTGTATATCCTGTATATCCTGTCTAATATTAATCTTGTCTAACAAAAAAGAGGCATGCCATGAAAAAAGTTTCCTTCTTTGGTTTGTCATTGTTTCTCATGCTCGGTTCTTTGGCTTTTGGTGCTGACGTTGGAATAATTTAACGTCTCGGAATTTCTACAACCTGTTGAATGTACGAGCTTTTTTGACGCTTGGTTTTTTACCTCGTGCCGGAATGATGGAATGATGGAATAGTGGAATGATGTGTTCAAAGCAGTGCTGGCGGGCACGGTGGCCCGCCCTACGCCCGCCCGCCTCGCCTGAGCGCTCGCGATGGCGGGCAGGTAGGGTCGGCCACCGTGCCGACCTTTTGACCGCAGCTGGCTTTTATTCCCAATATTCCACCATTCCAGCATTCCAATTGCGGAGCGGAGCGGAGCTAAGTTCCGTCGAGCGACCTGACGTTCCTAACTTCATCGGCTACGTAGACAATGAAATCGTCGTCAAATTCGATCGCTCCATTATTCCCATTCCTAAATGACAAATGAAGATGTGACCCCAGGCATTCCCTATAAAGCCTCCGCATAAACTCAAAAGCGGGCCTAAAAAACGACAAAAATGTAGATTTTTTTTTGGGTGTACCGTATTCTCGGGCCAGTTAATTGCAAAAACGAGACGGCTGTGCGTTGTGGGACAGAAAAGTAAAAAAAGGGCCGGTTTTGGGCATAGCTCTTCTCAGACTTCCTTCTTCTTGCTGTTTAGGTTCGGTTTTCTAGTTTCTCAGAAGAATATGAAAAGCGATCATTGTTTTATCGAGGTAGGCTTGAAATGAAGCATTGCCTCGCTTCTTTAACCTGTCATCAGATAGATCGCATTTCAGCCGTTTTATCATACGCTCCACTGAAGGCCGACGGCTCATTATTGCCTTAAACCTTTTAGCCATGGGAGGATCCTCGGAATCAATATGGGGAAGCAAATCGAATGAGACATTTACGATTCGACCAATATTTGAATGCGGGCAACACTCCATTTTGTGCTCGCAGTTCAAACAAACGGGGGCATTGTCTTCACCGGTAGGGGCTTGATAAATGAACTTTTCCGATTCGTAGCGTGCCCCTTTATAATCCATTTCATAGCCACCCTCGCAGATAACAGTTCCGTAGGGCGTGATTTTTTCCATCCCTCGTGGGAGGTTGTCCGTAACGGTTTTTGTCCTGCGAGGGTTGAAAGAGGCCTTGAGATCTATTCCCCATTCGTCTTGGAACTTTTCCTTCAAGACCTTGTTATCACAGGCGCTGTCATAGAGCACCCTATCGAACCAAGGTTCAACTTCCGGCAGATGCCCAAAAAGCCTTTCAACATGAGGAAAGAGAGTTTCTCCGTCAAAGGTAGCACCATCGGCTATAGCAGCAGCATCCAGGGGCACGCCTTGTCTGGGAAGTCCAAGGATGCTGGCTTTATGTCCCCAGATCATTTTACTCTTCGACTTGACAACGGTTCCGGCCCCATCGTCGGCAAGTTCCCATGGATGCGGACAGGTTTCCCAATTTTCGCAATGACACTTTTTGGTCACCTTAGACTGGGACTTCTTTTGCTCCTTTCCTTTTTCATCCTCATAGATTACTGTTTCAAAGTTGGAATAGGCATGGTAGTGCGTAGTGTCCCCAACCAATTCGTTTTCTTTATGGATCACACCTTCTTCAATGTTTCTACGAACTTCGTCCCATTTAAGTTGACTCCACAGGCCGTAGTTAGTCATGATCATATCAAATTGCTCAAGTTTACGTAAACTGGGTACATGTTTGTACCAGTACACGCTATTTTCACCTTTAGGAACAAAACCACAAACACGTGCAAAAGGAAGATTAGAGGTAAGAAGTAAATGCACCATTTCAGGCTCCGGTGGAAAACCCATAAGGGTAGCCCCAAGAAACCCCTTAAAAAGAGCAAAGAAGCATTTGGGCTTCTTGCCACCTAACCGATCAGGAACTATTCCTGGTGCAAGCGAGGAGGGATTAACTGTTCGAAGAGGAGGAGCTTCAAATTCCTCGTCATGAATAACAGGTACCGACTTGTTAATAGTAGGACGATCAAAGAGAAATCGCTGAATAGCTTCTTCCTTTGACTCGTTCCAACTTTCGGCTCTATTGAGTTCTTTCTCTTCTCTTTTTTGTGCCTCTAAAAGGTTAAAATGATACAAAGCATCATAATACTGGGCAGCTATCTCACCGTAGTCCTCCCACGGGAAATAATGAAGTATCCTGTACCACTCCGCATCGGAGGAATTGAGAAGCAATTGATCATCCTCATACCACGGGACGAGGCAAGAATGACCAAACCCATAAAGCTAATCGATCTATTAAAGCGGTATGGGGGTATCCTCTATCGATCGATTTCCGGGAGGTATTGCAGCGTGGATAGACGGGCAGCCGAAAAGCTATATGACTCTGGCAAAGAGCCCACGGTGGACAAGCTTCTTGAATACGATGCAGACAATAAACAGTTAAAAAGAAGGATTGCCCAGCTGGAAAAGAATTCAACAAATTCTTCCAAGCCCCCATCATCTGATAATTCCCAAGATAAGCATCCAAAGCCAAAGACAGAAAGTAGCGACAATCAGAATAAACGTAAACCCGGCGGCCAGCCCGGACACAAGGGAAGCAACCGGGAACTGATACCTATTGAACAGGTTGATGATCTAATTCATTACTATCCTGAAAAGTGTGAGAAATGTGGCAAAGCCTTACCCCAAGATGGCACAGCTAAGGTGGTTGGAGAACCGTTTAGATGGCAAGTTGCTGAGATAGAACCTATCAAGCCTATCATTACGGAACATCAAGGACATAGCATTTTATGTGAATGTGGTTGCCATAACACAGCCACCCTGCCTCCTGAGGTGGTTAAATCGAACTTCGGGCCAAGATTGGCTTCTATAATAGCCTATCTGGCATCAGTTCTTCATGTTTCTCGTCGCGGGACTCGCGAATTTTGTGAGACACTTTTGAATGTAACTATTGCCCTTGGATCAGTCCAAAATCTGCTGGAAGATACTTCAGAAGCATTGGAGCCGATTGATAAAGAATTAAAGGATGCCCTCCCGAAAGAGCCCGTCATAAATTCTGACGAAACAGGCTGGAGGGATCGATGGTTGTGGATATTTGTTGGTTCCGTGTTTATTTATTTCCAAGTGGCTAAGAGTCGAAGCTCCAAGGTCTTAGTAGATGTCTTAGGTAAGGTCTACAAAGGTATCTTGTGTGTTGATCGATGGGGCGCATACACAAAATATCACAAAGGGGTTTTCCAAATTTGTTGGGCTCATCTTAAAAGAGACTTCCTCGGAATTTTAAAGGTGGGTCAAGCCACACAGTCTGACGAGGCTATATTATTTGCCCAAACAATGGAAAAACTCAGAAAAAAGTTAATGGCTATATGGTACCGATTTAAAGCGGGAGACATGTCTCGCGCTGAACTCATCAAAAAGACAAAACCAATAAGGAATGCAATTAAACGTTGCTTGAAGCAATACCTGCATTCAGAGGAAAGGTGCGTCAAAAATTTAGCAGGTAACTTGTTCAAACGGTACGATGATCTTTTTACCTTCATCTTTCATGAAGGGGTGGAGCCAACCAATAATATAGCGGAAAGAGGTATAAGACCGGCCGTTCAATGGCGCAAGATATGCTTTGGCAACAGAAGTAATAATGGCGCTGTTTTGACATCTCGGTTGTTAACCGTTACACGAACGCGTTGGCTGCAAAAACGTAACCCTCTTGAATTCCTTGTTGAGGCTATCACTGCCCATAGATGTGGCCAACCCGCTCCTTCTTTACTATAGTTTAACAACAAAATATCAGGAAATCACCCCCATACCTCAGGGTGGGGTGGTGAACTATTACGTTTTTTCAACCTATGATGGAAGAACCGGGCTGGCGGTCCATGCTCGCTTAGCTCATCGGACACAGCTGACCCATTGATCAGTCGTAGCTGGCAGCCCCCAGGAAATAGGGTTTTCTGGTAGACTTTGAATAGGAGGGTCGTATGGCAAAAACAAGACCAAAACGTAGGCCAACGAGACGCAGGGTGATCTTCTCGCTTAATACAGACAAGGCCAAGGAGGTTATCCTGATGGGAGATTTTAACGGATGGAATGCTAAAGCCCATCTCATGAAAAAGGACGAAAACGGGGTGTGGAAAAAGATAGTAATGCTGACTCCCGGACGATATGAGTACAAATTTCTGGTGGACGGACAATGGCGAACCGATCCCGAGAATGACCAAGTGTTCTTTAACCGCTTTGGCACTCGTAATAACATCCTCATCCTATCTGGAAGTTGAGTAGTCTTAAGTTTCAAGTGTGTACCCAAGGAAAGTTGTCACTCGAAAGGAGGAAAAGATGACGGTTAAGCGCATTGTCTTTTTGGTAATCGGTTTGCTGTTTGCTGTTTTTGTTCTTCAGAATGCTCAAGTTGTGGAGGTTCGCCTTTTCTTCTGGACAGCCCAGGCGTCAAGGGCTCTGGTATTGATTGGGACTTTTATCCTGGGTCTTTTTGCAGGATGGTTATCCGGTTTGTTGCGCAGAAGAGAACAACAGTCAGAGGAGAAGTAGAATCTCTAACGAAACATTGACGTAAAATTCTGATGCCGCCCTTGTCGTGAGAAAGGGTCA
>JAQYWL010000346.1 GCA_030145035.1 Desulfobacteria bacterium
AGATCGCCCTAGAAGCAATCGGCCTTGAAGAAGAGCCTGCTGCTGAAGAACCCACCGCGGCCGAAGAAGAGATTGCCCTCGAGGAAGCACCCGAAGCTGTGGAGGAAGCCCCTGAAGAGGCTGCAATGGTTTCAGAAGAAGCCCCTGAAGAGGCTCTCGATTTCGATCTCTCTGAGGCCGAAGAAAAACCGGCCGAAGAAGAGATCGCCCTAGAAGCAATCGGCCTTGAAGAAGAGCCTGCTGCTGAAGAACCCACCGCGGCCGAAGAAGAGATTGCCCTCGAGGAAGCACCCGAAGCTGTGGAAGGGGAACCTGTGATTGAGGAAGCAGAGGCAAAGGACGAGCTCGAAGAGGAATTGGCAGATGCCATTTCCGTGGAATCCTTGGAAGGGGCCGAAGAAGAGGAGACGGAACAGGTTGAGAGAAAACAACAGGTTGAGAGAAAACAAGAGGTTGAGGAAACACCAATGCCTCCTCCAATGGCCGAGATAGAACCACAGGCAAGGAAGCGCATTAGCACGCCGCTCATGATTGTGTTGGTATTGGTCCTTCTGGCAGGAGGAGCTTTTGCTGCATACAGTCTTTTGAAAAGTTTTGATGTCAAGATACCGTTTCTTGAATCCCTTACAGGTGGACCGGAGTCTGCGGCCATTGACCCCGGAAACATCCGTATAGCCCTTCTTGATGAGCTAATAAGGAGTAAGTTTGTTGATAACACGACGGCTGGCCGCCTGTTTGTTATTAAGGGAAAAGTCAGAAATGATTATCCTGAAGCCCGCAACTTCATCATGTTAAAAGGGGTTCTCTATTCAGAGGATGGGAAAACCATTGACAAGAAGACCATATACTGCGGCAATACTTTGTCAGATGCTGACCTGCAAGCTCTGGATAAAGCGACCATGGACAAAAGGTTGCGCAACAGATTCGGGGATAAGAGATCTAATTTTAGGGTCCAATCCGGCAAGGCGATTCCCTTTGTGGTTGTATTTTCTGATCTGCCTCAGGTTTTGGGAGAGTTCAGTGTTGAAGTGGTGAGTTCGGCTCCGGGATAAATGCTTCGGAAACCCTACAACTCGTTGAAATCACAAGCTATTTGATGGCAATATATTTTTGCGGTCCACATGTTTGATGACTTTTTACAAAGACATCAAATCTTGTAGACGATGCGCTTTTCAGTGATGATGATGTCGGTGTAACGGTCGTGGGGTTCCATGGGGATCTGTGGCACCATCTGGCACTCAAAGGCAAGGGCTACTTTTCTTGTGGTGATATCGAGCCGGGGAATGAATCGGTCATAGACGCCAATGCCATGGCCTATGCGTCCTCCACGTTCGTCAAAGGCTACGCCCGGGATGATGGCCAGATTAATATATTGCACTGGAATCTGCTTACACCGCTGTGGGATCGGCTCGCGGATTCCCCGATAGCGTGCCCGTACGTCCCGATCAAGGTTTTCAATCCTGAAAGGCACGATTTCCTTTTTTTTTGAATGAACCAGGGGTAGGGCAACAATCTTCTCAAGCTCCAAGGCCTTCCGGACCATGGGCCCGGTATCCACTTCGCTACTGTAGCTCATATAGAACAGGACAATCCTGGCTTCCAGGAAATTAGCGAAGCCCAATAATCGCTCCATAATAGCCGCACTCTTTTCAGAGTGTTCCTCTTTCGAGAGGGCATCACGCCGGGCGAAGGTGCTTCGTCTAATTTCGGATTTTCTTGCTTTTACGTCTTCCATCAAACTTCTCGGTCTGGCAGAAATACTTATATTATAGTAAAAATTCCGAATAAAGTCAAGTAATAATAATCATTGACTAAATAGTCAGGTTCATGTTACGGCCTACTGGTCCTAATCGCATACCCCATGATAGAAATCAAATTCATCAGACAAAATATAGAAATGGTGCGGGAATCCTTCCGCAAGCGCGGACAAGAGTATGACCTCCGCCCGTTGCTTGACTGCGACTCAAAACGCCGGGCCATCCTGGCCGAGGTTGAAGAGCTTAAGCATGAGCGCAACACAGTGTCTGGGCGTATCGCCCAAATGAACAAGGAACGCAAAGACGCATCTGAACTCATAGCCCGGATGCGGGTGGTCTCTCAGAAAATAAAGGCATTGGACGAGGAACTCTCCAAACACGAAGAAACCCTGCATGCTATCTTGATGGAGCTTCCCAACCTCCCGCATCCCTCGGTGCCGACAGGCAAAGACGATGAAGACAATGTGGTCATCAGGAAGGTTGGTGAGCCTCGTTCTTTCGACTTTGAACCCCTGCCGCACTGGGAGATTGGAGAAAAACTCGGGATTCTTGATTTTGAGCGTGCCGCCAAGATCGCTGGGGCACGTTTTGCTCTTTATCTGGGGCTGGGGGCAAGGCTCGAGCGTGCCCTGATCAACTTCATGCTGGATGTGCACACCAGGGAACACGGCTACCTGGAAGTCCTTCCGCCGTTCATGACCAATCGCACCAGTACGATCGCCACAGGCCAGCTTCCCAAGTTTGAGGAAGACCTCTTTAAGGTGGAAGGGTGGGACTATTATCTAGTGCCCACCGCCGAGGTGCCGGTCACCAATATTCACCAGGACGAAATCCTAAATGAGCAAGACCTTCCCAGGCTTTACACGGCCTACACGCCTTGTTTCCGGTCTGAGGCAGGTTCTTATGGCAAGGATACCCGGGGACTGATCAGACAGCACCAGTTCAATAAGGTGGAACTGGTCAAATTCACCACCCCGGAGAGCTCTTATGAAGAACTCGAAAAACTATTGAACGATGCTGAAGTCATCCTCATGCGACTTGAGATCCCTTATCAGGTCGTGGAGCTGTGCACGGGGGATCTGGGGTTTTGCGCTGCCAAGACCTATGACATTGAGGCCTGGATGCCCGCACAGCAAAAATACCGGGAGATCTCTTCATGCAGCAACTACGAGGATTTTCAGGCCAGACGGGCCAACATTCGCTTTAAGAGAAAAGGGAAAAGGGGCACCGAACTGGTCCATACCCTGAACGGGTCAGGACTGGCCGCCGGTCGCACGGTCGTGGCAATTCTGGAAAACTTTCAGCAAGAAGACGGCTCAGTCATCATCCCGGAGGTCCTCAGGCCTTATATGAATGGAATGGAAAAGATAAGTGCCTAAAGTGGATCATTATTTCTTATCATTCGCTTAATAGGGATAGACTTTTGTTAATTTTGAGAATCTATAAAAAGATATATATTCCTCAGGTTTCAGGTTTCGGGTTTCAGGGGAGAACGCAGTGACAACGAGGAATCCCTCCCTCAAGGCTGGCCCGTACCCGAGGATTGAGGTGTCAGGTGTCAGGACATATGAAGGTGTCAGGGACAATCAGGTTTCAGCACTGCCGTTTTACTTTCCTGACACCTGAACACTGACACCTGAAACCTACATGTGCTTGAAAACCTGAAACCTGAA
>JAQYWL010000199.1 GCA_030145035.1 Desulfobacteria bacterium
CTGAGCAAAGTCGAAGGGGGACGAAGCGGAGCTAAGTTTTATGATACGTAAAGCCACTGTAAGAGATGTGAAGGCGATTCACCGTCTCCTGAAAAAACACGCTGGCCGCGGGGAACTACTACCGCGGGCCTTAAGTGACCTCTATGACGACGTGAGAGACTTTAGCGTCTTTGAGGAAAAAAGCGGCGCTTCTATTATCGGTGTCTGCGCACTTCACGTATGCTGGGAAGATCTGGCAGAGATACGCTCTCTAGCTGTTTCCGAGCAATATCAAGGAGAGGGAATCGGCTCTACACTGGTCACAGCCGCCCTGGCCGAAGCCGAAGACCTTGGAATCAGGCGTGTCTTTACACTGACCTATAGGCCCGATTTTTTCAACAAATATGGATTCAAGATCGTAGACAAGGCCACGCTTCCCCAGAAAGTATGGGCAGAGTGCATCAAGTGCGTGAAGTTTCCAGACTGCGATGAAATTGCCATGCTGAAACTCCTATAGATTGTGGAACAGGCTTTTGCAAAATTTTTTAAGGTTTTCCGGCAAATGTTCCGATAATCCCACAAAGGATCAAAGCATCTTTCCCTGGCCAAAACCTCAACAAGAAATACTATTGGCATGGTATTCGCATACTGCTCACAATCCAAAGGGATCTTTGCCGGACAAAAATGTTGACAGGGTAACGGGGCTATGATAAATCTTTATAAATTTTGCTATTACCACCCCATTACTACCCTTTGTCTCATTATCTCCAGTTATGAAATCATTGTGCGATTGAATATGACGCGGCCTCCGGCCCGTAGGGCGTACGCCCCGGAAGGCCACGCTCCTCAAAAAAGGAAATTCCTATATTGTCCAGTTAGAGGTGAATGATTTGGCGAGTCGGCAGACAACATTTGTCATCATCCCTGAAAACACCTCCCGGGTAAGGCAGTTCAAGTTTTCAAGGACCTTTATTGCATTTGCGACTTGCTTTATTGTCCTGGGCGTCACTGCAATCTCTGTCGTAGTCTATGACTATTGCAAGTTAAAGAAGGCTCTACCGTCCATGCGTGCCCTTGAGCGCGAGGTCGCGGGCCAGCGTGCCCAGATTCAAGCCTTTGCCAAAAAGATTGGCACCCTCAAATCAGATATCATTGCCCTGCAAGAGTTTGAGAAAAAGATACGGGTCATTGCCAATGTTGAGCGGCCTGCCGACCAGGATGGCGTCTTTGGCATCGGCGGATCCATGCCAGAGGATTTGGACACCAGCCTCCCGTTGACTGAGAAGCATAACAGTTTGCTTCGGCAAATGCATGCCCATGTGGAACATCTCCATGATGCTTCAGCAGTCCAGAAGGATGCCTTTGAGGAACTTCATAAGTATCTGCAGAGCCAGAAATCTTTGCTTGCGTCAACGCCGGCTATCCAGCCGACCACGGGATGGCTCTCCTCTGGGTTTGGCTACCGCATATCCCCTTTCACCGGCCTGAAAGAGTTTCACCAGGGCATCGATATTGCCACACGCATGGGTACCACAATTATTGCACCTGCCGACGGTACTGTCACGTTTACAGGCGCTAAAGGGGGTCTCGGCAAATGTATGGTGATCAAGCACGGATACGGTATGGTGACACGGTACGGTCATCTGAAGAAATACCTGGTAAAACCAGGCGACCGTGTCAAGCGTGGAGACAAAATCGCCCTGGTAGGAGATAGCGGGCGAAGTACGGCACCACACCTGCATTACGAAGTCCACCTGAACGGCATCCCTGTAAACCCTGTAAAGTATATCCTCAACTAGTTTCCATCCAGAAATGGCCCTTTTCCGCAATCTCGGCGTCAATCTGCAGGATTGCTTGTGCGACGTACCAATGTACGTCTCCGCGCAATCCCTTGATTTTCTTGACCTTGCAAAAAAGTACTCATTTCTGAATTGGAAACTGACGTTAGTGCCCACCATTCAAAGATTCATTTATGGATGGGCACTAAGAGCACACAGACTCTCGCCGCTCAAAATTCCTTTGTTAGCGTCTGGATTCTCTGCTATACTCAAGAATGTAAGCTGGCTGCATGAGCTGGAATCTTAAAGTGCTGGAGTTTTGTATTGCGGATTGCGGATTGCGGAATTGAAATCGGAAATCCGGAATCCGAAACCTCAAAAAGGGCTTGATTACAATTTGGCCAAGCTGGCCGAAGTTATGACCACCCCCAAAAAGAGGAAGTTTTTCGTGTCATGATCGGAAATATATTGAAAAAGGTATTTGGGAGCAAAAACGAGCGAGAGCTTAACAAGCTTAAACCGGTCGTTGAACAAATTAATGCTCTGGAGCCGGAAATGCAGGCCCTGAGTGATGATCAGTTAAAAGCTAAGACCCATGGTTTCAAGGAACGGATTGACCAGGGCGCCACCCTGGATGAACTACTTCCAGAGGCCTTTGCAGTGGTCCGGGAAGTCTCGGTACGTACGTTAAAGATGCGCCATTTTGACGTTCAACTGATCGGGGGCATTGTGCTCCACCAGGGAAAAATTGCTGAAATGAAAAC
Organism: Desulfobacteria bacterium; assembly: GCA_030145035.1. Lineage (GTDB taxonomy): Bacteria > Desulfobacterota > Desulfobacteria > Desulfobacterales. The sequence goes on from JAQYWL010000199.1 coordinate 2,522, forward strand.
CGGTGAAGGAAAGACCCTGGCTGCCACGCTCCCACTCTATCTGAATGCCCTGAGCGGCAGAGGCGTACACGTGGTGACTGTAAATGACTACTTGGCCCGGCGTGACACCGAGTGGATGGGAAGCATCTACAATTTTCTGGGCCTGTCGGTCGCCACCGTTGTCCACGGGTTGGACGACTCCCAACGCCAGGAAGCGTACAACGCTGACATTACATACGGAACCAACAACGAGTTCGGGTTTGACTACCTGCGTGATAACATGAAGTTCGCCTTGGAATCGATGGTACAAAGGGAGCTCCATTATGCCATTGTAGATGAGGTGGACAGTATCCTTGTCGATGAGGCCCGGACTCCGCTGATTATTTCAGGCCCGGTTGAACAGGCCGGTGACAGACTGTACGAGGAAGTAAAGCCGCAGGTCATCAAGCTGAAACAACACCAGGACCGTCTCGTACTTACCATCATGGATGAGACATTGAAAGGACTTGAGGAAGAAGGTGAGACAGATGGCGCCCTTGAGCTTTTGCTTAAGGTTAAACGGGGAGATCCCAAGAATCCGCGATTTCTGGATTTGATTGCGAAACAGCCCGGCTTGAAGAAAAAGCTGGAGAAACTCGAGGGTCAGCTCTCCACCGAGAAATTGCTTCCCCAAATTGATCAGGACCTTCTGTGCACCATTGATGAGAGTCAAAACCTGGTAGAACTCACAGAGAAAGGGCTCAAACTCATCTATGGGGGTCACGCTGATGATTATGTCGTACCCGACCTCGACGAAGAGTTGCAAAAGGTCGATGAAGACGACCAGATGACCGACATGGAAAAGAGGATACAGCGCCGTAAGGCCGAGGCTTCCTATCGTGAAGCTTCTGAGCGGTTTCATGTCACGCGGCAGTTGATCAAGGCCTACTGGTTATTCAGTAAGGACGTGCACTACGTGCTCAAGGACGGGCAAGTGGTCATCGTGGATGAGTTCACCGGCCGAATGATGCCCGGCAGACGCTGGAGCGACGGATTGCATCAAGCTGTTGAGGCCAAAGAGGGGGTGACTGTGGCTGAGGAGAACCAGACCCTGGCTACCATCACATTCCAGAATTACTTCAGGATGTACGACAAATTGGCCGGCATGACCGGTACTGCGGACACCGAGGCCGCGGAATTCAAGAAGATCTATGACCTGGATGTGATCGTCATCCCGACCAACGAACCGATGATCCGGCTCGACTATCCAGATGCTATTTACAAGACTGAAGCTGAAAAATTCAAGGCCGCGGTCGAGGAAATCAAGCAGCTTCACAACAATGGCCAGCCCGTGCTCGTGGGGACCATCTCTATTGAGAAGTCGGAAAAGCTGAGCCAAATGCTGACAAAAGATAGGATCAAGCACGAGGTCTTACACGCCAAGAATCACGAACGGGAAGCCGAAATTGTGGCCATGGCAGGGCAAAAAGGACACCTGACCATATCTACCAACATGGCTGGCCGGGGGACTGACATTGTCCTCGGACAAGGGGTCAAGGAACTCGGGGGTCTTCACATCATCGGGACCGAACGGCATGAAAGCCGGCGTGTTGACAACCAACTGAGGGGCCGATCCGGCCGCCAGGGAGACCAGGGCTCCTCACGATTTTATCTCGCCATGGAGGATGATCTTCTACGAATATTCGGGGGCGAGCGTATGTCCTCGATCATGGAACGGCTCGGTATGGAGGAAGGTGAGCCGATTGAACATGGCATGATCAGCAAAGCCATAGAAAATGCCCAGCGCAAGGTAGAAGCCCACAACTTTGAAATACGCAAACAGCTTCTCAAATATGATGATGTTATGAATCAGCAGCGTGAGGTGATTTACAAACAACGCCGTGAAACCTTGACCGGCGAAAGCCTCAAGCCCGCCATTGAGGAGATGATAAGGGAGTTATCGGAAAAGATCGCGGAGAAGTTTGTAGATGAAAAGGTGCTCCCTGAAGAATGGGATTGGAAAGGACTAAGAGAGGCCGCTTACCTCCAATTTGGTCTACATCTCAAGACGGACCGCGATACCATGGACGGCCTTACCACGGATGGGCTTGCTGAGTCGATCTTTGATTCGGCCATGAAGACATATGAAGAAAAAGAGACGATCTTTGGGGCCGAGGAGTTTCGACACCTGGAACAGACGATCGTGCTTCAGGTCGTGGACAATCTCTGGAAGGAGCATCTTCTTGCCATGGATCACCTGAAAGAAGGCATAGGGCTCCGCGGCTATGCCCAGCAGGACCCGCTGGTGGTTTACAAGAAGGAAGGCTTCGAGATGTTCATGGACATGATTGAACGTATCAAGGAAGAAACAGTGAGGTTTCTGTTTCGTGTCCAGATCGCTCGACCCGAGGGGATGGTCGCAAAGGAAAAGACCAAGCAGGATCAGCTCGTTTTTTCACACGGTGGAGAGGCTGCCAGGCAGCCGGTGCGCCGATCCAAAAAGAAAGTTGGCCGCAATCAACCCTGCCCCTGCGGGAGCGGAAAGAAATACAAGAAGTGTTGTGGTAGATAAACAAAGCCCCTTGGGGGCATAAGGGCTCTCTCGCCCGCTCCCTTAGGTCGCTTGAGCCCACAGAGTTCTCAGAGATGAATAATTTGTCTGATTTTTTGACCTCGGTTAAATAGGCTTCGCATTTAACGGGGCAAGGACGAAAAATCAGGCCAAATAATCAGC
>JAQYWL010000111.1 GCA_030145035.1 Desulfobacteria bacterium
ACAAGGCTGTTGAAATGTACAAGAAAATCGTCAAAGCCAGGATCCTGCCCACAGATATCCTGACAGCCGAAACCTCCAAGACCATCGAGAACGCCTATCGAGACGTAAACATAGCCTTTGCCAATGAGACGGCAATGGTGTGTGAAAGTCTGGGTATCGATGTGTATGAGGTACGCGATCTGATCAACTCCCGCGCCGAGCGCCATATGCACGTACCAGGGATTGGCGTGGGTGGACACTGCCTTCCGAAAGATACCTGGCTTCTGAATTATGGCGTTAAGAAGTACGGCAAATTCCCTATCAATCCCGAGTTTGTTCAACTGGCCAGAAAAATCAACGACTTCATGCCGATCCATGCCACGGAGATGATCAGGGAGGCTCTTGCATCCAGAAAAATCGCCCTCAGGGATGCCAAGATCGCTCTTTTGGGCGTGGCCTATCTTGAAGACTCTGACGATGTCAGAAATACCCCTGCCTATGACCTCATCCGGGAGATGGAGACATACGGCGCTGAGGTTGTGGCCCATGATCCGTATGTGCGCACCTTTCCCGAGGCTGAACTGAGCCGCGATCTAAATCATGTGGTCAAAGGGGCTGACTGTATCGTGATTTCGACCAAGCACAAACCATACTTTAAGCTAAACCTAAAGAAGCTGAAATCCCTTATGCGGACACCTATTATTGTTGACGGGCGCAACGTATTGAATCGGGCCAGGGCTGAAAAAGCTGGCTTTATCTACAAAGGAATCGGCAAAGGGTAACTTGGGTTTATGGACGCATTTAACTCTATCCTGAAACGGGTCGAGCAGAAAAAGGAAGATTATGCCACCTATGGTTTTGAAAAACATGAAATGGCTGCGTTAAATACCTTTTTTGACCTGGCCCAAGAATATGACAGCCTGGAAAACCTGTACATGGTGAGCGTTACCGTGCCCCGGGTTTTTTTGGGACTGCAAAGCAATCTGTATCTGATCGATCCTAAGACCGAAGCCATAACATGGGTGGCAAGCAGTCATCCTGGCGTCAGCGATACAAAGATCAAGGTACCTGACAGTATTAAAGTCACAGATGTGCCATATCAACACGGCCACGCCTATGTAGTTCCGATCCACGGCAAGAAAACGCCTGCCAGCCACATTCTTTTTCATAGTTCATTAGGCGTTATCGGCATGTTTGAGGTGACCCGTGCCCGTGACCTCACCGATGCTCAGCGTTTCTATATCCAAAAGTATGTCAACCGCATAGGCTACAATATGTACAACAAATTCCTCGCCGAACAGAACATTAAGCACCTTAAATTTATCAACAATTTGGTGGCAGACATAGAGCACAATGTGATTGTGCCCAACATCCGGTACAAGTATTACTTCAGGAAGATCAGAAAGTATTTGAACACAAACAAGGAGATCGAGAGTGATCTTGACAGCCTCCTTGATGAAGTCAAATATCAGGACCCAAAACTGTATGCCAGGATCACTGAAATAGTGGAAAGCGTGATTGTGATCAACAGGGCCATGTTCAGTGATCAGGAGGAAATCGAGCAACATTACAAATACACCAGCCTTTTCCTGGAAACCTTGTTTCGTCCGGACCACTTCTTGTTTGGCGAATACATCCTCAGGAAGGCCCCCTGTTACTTATGGCAGGATATTATAGTGCCCCAACTGGAACGATACAGGGATCGGTTTGTCCAACAAGGTATTATGATTAACCATATCATCAAGGATCATGAGGTGGCTGAAGACGTACGAATTAAGGTGGACAAAGGGCTAATGGCTCAGGTGGTTGCCAATCTCTTTTCAAATGCTGCAAAGTACGCTAAATCAGTTGTGGACCTTTCAGGGAAAATGCTTAAAAGAGTTGATTGCAGGATGTCAGTCATTGAAAACTTTTTTGGTCGAGGGCATCATGGTGTGCGCTTCGATGTTTTTTCTTCAGGGCTACCTATTGATCAGGAAGATGCAGCGCATGTTTTTGATGAAGGTTTTCGACTTACACTGAGGGAGTCAGTGGAAGGGACGGGTCACGGGCTTCATTTTGTGAAGAATGTGGTTGAAGTCCATGGGGGGATAGTTGGTCATAAAGCAGAAGAACTTGGAAATGAATTCTACTTTCTTATTCCGATATAGTTATTGGGAAGCCGCCCTACACTTGCTAACAGTGGCGGTTTTGAGTTTTTTCTGGGTGATGGGTTGCACTGACAACGCCTGTGGCGAACCATCAAGCAGGCCTCATCCATATGCTATCCTTCAAAAACGCCTCATACGGGACGGATTTGACAGGTCCCTCATACGATCGCTCTATTCCAGGCCAGAGGTGACCTTTGACCGACAGGGTCTTACGGCCTATTTCTCGCATCGTGAAGCGACCTTGAACTACGACCAATTCTCGACCCAATCTTCTATCGACGACGCGATTGACTATCTTCGGCAACATCAAAAGGCCTTAAAGCAGGCACAAAGCGTGTACGGTGTGGAGGATGGGGTCATTGCCGCCATCATCCTGGTGGAGTCAAGACTGGGAACTTTGATCGGGAAGCGCCTGGTACTCAATACCCTGTCGGCCCTGGCGGCCCTTGATGATAAGGACACTCGGGACATGCTTTGGCACACTCATGTCAAACACAAGGCACCGGGTTCAAGGAGCCAATTTGACACATGGGCCCGTCGAAAATCGACCTGGGCATATGGTGAACTTAAGGCCTTTCTGCAATACGTGGACGCTCATAAGGTAGACCCGTACTCCGTACATGGCTCTTATGCCGGCGCTCTGGGGATTGCCCAGTTTGTGCCTTCAAGCGTACTGCGGTTTGCTCAGGACGGCAACCGGGATGGCCAGATCAACCTGTGTGACCATGAAGATGCTATTGAGAGTATCGCCAACTACCTTAAGCAGCACGGATGGCGGCCCGGGCTGAAGCGCCGTGAGGCTTTTCGCATCTTGCTTTTTTATAATCGCAGCAAATATTATGCAGAAACAATCCTTAAGGTGGCTGAGCGCCTGGGAAAGCTTCGCCCAAGGTGAAAACCAGACCAGCCGGAAGTTGATATGAGTCACGGCTTAATCCTTTTGATTCTTTTGCTACCTATGGTTCCCACGTTCTGGGCAATCGTGGACGTGGCCTATCGGGATTTTGGCACCTTAAAAAAGAAGGCCCTATGGGGGGTGTTTGTCGTTTTTGTCCCGTGTCTTGGAGGGCTCGTTTACCTGATCTTTGGGCGCAGGCAGGGGAAAAGAATAGCCGACTAATAATAAGACGCCCGTTTTCTTCGTTGAATCAACGACAGATCACGGACAGCACATCATATTGAAACAATCCATTTATGACTTATCATTCGCTTAATAGGGATAGACTTTTGTTAATTTCGAGAATCTATAAAAAGATATATATTCCTCAGGTTTCAGGTTTCAGGTTTCAGGTTTCGGGTTTCAGGCCCGCCCTGGCGCGACAGAAGTTGGATAATGCCTCCGAAAGAAAAAC
>JAQYWL010000350.1 GCA_030145035.1 Desulfobacteria bacterium
GAAAAAGCTCCGGCGTCTCATTGATGCGTCCTCTCTCCCGGTTTTAATCCCCCTTTAAAAAAGGGGGAAGTGCCGTCGATCCCGCTTTTTGCAAAGGGGACAAATTTCGTTTCCCCCTTTGTAAAGGGGGGCCAGGGGGGATTTATTCAAGCTGCTCCTACTTCCCTCGTTTTCTCTTTGTCATTTGTCATTTGTTAATGAAAGTCGGCACGGTGGCCGACCCTACTACGTAGGGCGGGCCACCGTGCCCGCCAGACTTTTTTAGCGGCGTAGCCCTCCGGCCTCCGGCTCGTAGAGGCACGAGCCTACGCCTCGGAGAGGGCGTAGGCCCTACGGGCCGGAGGCCGCGTTATATAAAATCCCCGCCTGCCAACGCCCCGTACGGCATGCAGCTTACACGCTAGCGTGCCTGGCAATGGCGGGCAGGGCGAAGCGATTTTATAATTTGTGTACGGCTACTATCTCCTGGATCATGTTCACAAGAGTCCCGGAAACAAAGGGCTTGTCTATATACCTACAACGGCCCAAATTCGTTACCTCTTCTCGAATATGATCATCCCCGGACGCTGTCATGAGGATGGCTCCAAGCCCGGGACTCACTTTCTTTGCTGCTCGAATAAGCTCCAGCCCATTCATCCCCGGCATTTTCAGGTCGGTCACCATGACCTCCACCGGTTCACCCGCGTTGATTGACGATTCAATGATCTTAAGGGCCTCAGGGCCGTCTGGTGCTACAAGTACCTGGTAACCGAAACTGGTCAAGCCCGTCTCAAGGGCGTTCCGATTGCCCGGGTCATCGTCCACAACCAGAATTTTCACGATTCACCTTTCCTGTTCCGCAATCGACTATGTGTTTCCAAGCATCTTGCTCAGTACGGCGGCAACGTCTAGAAAATCGCTATCGCTATCGACATAGGTTAAGAAACGCGGTCGCAAGCTATGTCCTTTCGCAACGGTGTCATCCTTTCTGTCGGGCAGAACGAGTATGATACGAACACTATCAAGCAAATCGTGAATGGAGAGAAACTCCATGAGGTCTTCCTTGCTGGCGGCCAAAAGAACAGCCATGCTCGGGCCAGATGAGGGTTGGCGAAGCCTGCGGGAAAGGCTGTCGATCGTCCGGTGAATCTCCACGCCGTCCAGGGCCGGCGATTCAATAGCCTCAATCACACACCGAAGCTGCTCTCCGACCCCCTCAGTATCCCTTGAATAGAAGATCAAATTCATTCCCGGTTTTACTCCTTTTGCCTGTCTTGACAGGATATCCTGTTTCGTATTGCCAGCAGCATTGAACAAGAAGCGTGCCAAGGGTTGGACTGGATGTAGATACTGTGTGAGTTCAGTCGGTTAGGGTGTCCTGGAAGGAGACAGGCAGGAAATGGCAAGACCTTTAGTCCGGTAGGATCTATCTGGAAAACCGGATTCTGTCTGCAAAATTAGACAGAGTCCGAAAAACCAGACCGTACCTTAACTGACGAAGCAGCGCAGTAAGACCAATAGGATCCGCTTAACCCAGTCTGCTTGTTCTGTACTTTTTCAAAAGTTCATACAAACGGGCCCGGGACACGCGGGATATTTGGCAGGCCTCTTTGATATTGCCGTTGGTAAGCGAAATCAGGTCTCGAAAATATTTTCGCTCCACACTCTCTCGTAGATCCCGTAGCGTAGGTAGGGGCTTGGAATGACTGGCGCTTTCCTTGGGGCTGCCTTCAGCCGCGGCTTCCTGGCTGACCGAAGACCCCTGATTGACCGAGGCCCGTGCCGCCCTGATACGGATCCTGGCCGGCAGGTGCTTGGGAAATAGGGTGGGTTCGTACCGTGCTGTGGCAAGTGCGGTTTCCAGGGCATTCACCAAGTCCCGCACATTTCCGGGCCAGTCATATATAGCGAGTGTGTGGAAAAATTCAGACGAAAAGCCTTTTGTTTCTATCCTATAACTTTCGCAGAGTTTGGCCGTGTGGTACAGGACCAGTTCCTTGATGTCTTGGGGGTGTTCTCTCAACGGTGGCAGTCTGAGGTTAAAGGACTGGAGGCGAAATAGGAGGTCTTTCCGGAACTGGCCCGAATGCATCATTTGACCGAGATCTTTGTTGGTCGCCGCCACAAGCCTGAAGTTGCTCTTGAGCTCTCGCTTGCCACCCACCGGGCGAAAACGGCGTTCCTGGAGGACCCGAAGAAAAGCTTTCTGAACAGACACGGGGAGTTCACCCACCTCATCGAGAAAGAGCGTCCCGCCATCAGCTTGCTTGATAAGGCCTTCCTGGGCCTTGTCCGCGTTTGTAAAAGCCCCCTTTTCATGCCCGAACAGCACACTCTCCACAAGCGTGGCGGGAAGCGCAGCACAATCGACCACAACGAAATTTCTGCCGGCACGGTGGCTGTTTTTGTGGATTGCCCATGCAAAGAGTTCCTTGCCCGTGCCGGTTTCACCGGTGATGAGAACACTTGCATCACTGTTCGCTGCCTGGGCCAGACGGTCAAAGCAGGCTTTCATGTGCGGGCTGCTTCCAACAATACCGCCCAGGTTTGCGGCCACCGGAACCATTGCGGCCTTGCTTGCCTTCCGGTATTGGAGAGCACGCATTAGGGGCAGTTTGAACTTTTCCATCGAGAACGGCTTCTGGATGTAGTCCCAGACGCCGCTTTTGATAGCAAGCTCAGCGCCATCAGGATCGCCGAACCCCGTCATGATGATCACCTCGGGCGTAGAGGGCGCTGATAGAATCTCTGGTAACGCATCGAGTCCGCTTCCATCTGGCATCCGTACATCGAGAAATACAACATCAAATGTTCCTGAGACCGCCTCCTTGACTCCATCCTTAAGTGTTAGCACAGATGTGACATTGTATCCCAGGCGCCTCACCATCTCGGACAGCACGTCGCATATCGTCTTTTCGTCGTCGATGATCAGAACGTTTGCCATAATCCTATCTCATCTGAATCATTTATTCGCTTTATGATCTGAATCATGGTAACAGTTCAACCCCTTGATTCTTTAACAGGATTGACAGGTCTGCCAGAATGAATATTGTGTGGTCGCTGAAGTTCATGAAGATCAAACCAAGAAAATGCAGCATCCCGATCCGTTGTTTCAGGGGAAAGCTGAACGGGATAATGAAGAATACTCTCAAACTGTAACGATGTTTTCCCTTATCGCAATTTTAGTGAGTTGGGCTACCGTTCGAACGCCCAGTTTTTCCATGATGTTATATTTGTGAGACTCCACGGTCTTGGGGCTGATACACAACTGTGTGGCGATCCCCTTGATCGATTTCCCATCCGCCAAAAGTTTGAGAACCTCGCGTTCGCGCATGCTCAAGCTTTCAAGACCGCTCTTTCTCCTTTTGCCTTCTTCCAAATCTATTATATGCTCTAAGAGCACCCTGGAAGGGATTCGACTGAAATAAGTGCCCCCCCGGCTCACCGCTCTGATCCCAAGAATTAGTTCTGATAGCGAGTCTTCTTTCAGAATATAAGCGGATATCCCAGCCTTATATAGGTTGATGATGTGTTTTTTGTCCGAATACATGGTAAAAACGATGATGCGAACATCAGGGTCAAACCCCTTTATTTGCA
>JAQYWL010000183.1 GCA_030145035.1 Desulfobacteria bacterium
CCTGACACCTGACACCTGACACCTGACACCTGACACCTGACACCAAAAAGTACGAACAAAAGAATTTATCTCTTGGCGCCCGCATTCTTGAAAAGTGTAAACCGAGGAATGAAGGATGCCCTCCTTTCCATTAGAAATTCAGGAATTCAGGAATTCTTTCGCCAATTCCTCAATCCTCAATCCTCAATCCTTCAATTCAGAATGCTTTTTTTGCATGCTTCCGATACAAGTTGATGATTTTGAAGAAGGACCGACAGCCAGTAGTTCATCCGTTCCGCATTTCCTTTATCTTTCCAATGGTTAAAAAGATAAGAAGCATCACCGAGGGGAAGCCTGCCTTCTGTCGGATGAATCTCCAGTGAAAAGGAAACGCGATCCGGACCAAGCAGTTGCAATGATTCGGTGATGATCCTTAAAAGACCCGAAGGTCCAAACATCGGATGAAGAGACTTTTTACCTTTGTATTCAAAAGTTATCGGAATTTCATCCAGGAAACTCAGGTGGTCGGAAATCCCAAAAAGACTGAAGGTCGAAAGCGGGTGCGCATCGTGCAAATGAAAATGCAATGGTTTGCCCAAATGGCCAAGCGCTTGAATCACGTGAAGCACTGCGTCCAAAGCGGAACGAACCGCACCCTGGACATCTTCGATCACCTCTGGCAGCTCCGCATCGTGCGGCGTCATGGCACATACGTCCTTTCCGGGATGGTTGCGCGAATAGGCAGTTCTTGCCTGCCATAGGCCGATGTGTCCTATATCGACACAAGCGCTCACACGCTTGAGGTCAAGTATCGCTTTGAAAAGCTTGATGAAGATCTCGGGCTCCAACCCCACAGCGTATTCTATAAAGAGATAAGGGCCTCCTTCGATCTCTTTTGTTCTCGATTCCATCTTCCTCAAAGCAGATAGGTAATCATCAAAGCGGGTGGTGATTTCGACTTGATCATGGATAACCAATCCAAAGACCTGGTCCTTGAAGCTTTCTGCAAAATCCATGATCAGTTTGACGCTTTCTTCCTCAAACAGATTGATGCCTCGAAACAGATGGACCACCGCAGGGGCTTCAGGTGTGGGCCTAAATCTCAATAGCCACTCAAGCTCCTCTGGTGTTTCCGCATAAAACTCGGTTCCAAGACCCCCTTCTTTAAAACGCAGATTGGCTAAATGCAAGAGGGCGTCGTCGCCTTCAATCCTCTTCTGAAAAAGCGCCATCAAACGCGGGCACGGGACAGAATTATTCTTCTGGGCCAACATTTCCATAGTCTTTCAGAATCTTAAAACCTATATAATACAGGACAAGAAATTGTCCACGTCTATTTTCGAAGGAAAATGGGGTGCTCGGTGGTTATGTGTCTGATGTTCTATGAACGTTGTAACTATTAGAGAGTATTGCGATTGAGGATTCGACGCTAGGCCATTTGTATGTGGGTCCTTGCGTAATCGATGAGCTGCCCGGCGGATTTGATCAAATTTCGTGCTGTAGCCTCATCAAGTCCTTCGGCTTTCTGAGCCGATTCTCGTAAGCTTGCCACGATGGCCACAGCATTGTCAGGGAGCGAGCCTGCGGGAATGATACGGGACTGAATAAGGGCTAACGATAACTCCTCTTCGCTGCCGGCACCATCTTCCCCGGCCGAGTATGCCGAGGCCTTTAATGCGAGTTCGACTGCCTGTCCAAGGGGTGACAATGCCTCCAGTGGGAAACCGCCTTCAGCCAAAAGGGTGCTCATTCGCATTTTTCTATCAGCCTTCTCCGGAACGGGCTGCGAATGTTCCGTAGAACGATTGGTCTGGCTCAAGGGACTCAATATTGATCGGTTCCATTGAGGCGCGCAAGCGTCTGCGTTCGACCTCTTCCTCGTCCGTTGTTCTCCATCCTTGAAACCTTGGCTTGGCCTTAAGGGCTCTGGTCGCCGCCGTGTGCTTTTTTCTCTTTTTCATGTTCTGTGTTCCGCTCAGGTTGACCTTTATTTCCCATCTTGCAGACCTGTCTGCAAAGAGCCTGATAAAAGATATGTGGGCAACCCTGTACACGCTACCCCACTTAAAGTCAATACGGATTTCTGCGGCACTTTAACCGTCATATAGGCACCCACTATGCACCAAGGAGTTAGCAGCAAGCAGACCAAGGGTGGAGGTTTTTCTTCTTGACTATTCTCACATAATCGCGGAAAAAGTATATAGATAACGGCCATGGGAGGGATTATGGACATTATGGAGTTCGAGGAAACCTTCCGAGAGCTTTTACAGGAAATGGTTGTGCCTCATTTGAAAAAGATCAGGGATGGGAACAGTAGGATCCTGGGCCTGGAGGACATGTTGGAGACAAGGGAAGCATTACGAGAAATGCCGCGGGAAATAGCAGTACCTATGTTCTACACAACCAGGAATGAAACCAGTAAGATCCTGCCTATCCTTGATGTAACCAACAAGCGTCTTGACGATATGAACACCCACCTGGCAGATCAAAGTCGTCGCATCGACGATGTTCGCTCTGAACTGGGTCAACGGATCGATGAGACCAATAAACGGATCGATGCGGTCCATTCTGACCTGATCAATCGTCTGGATGCCAACAACGCCAGGATAGACCGCTTTTTCTTGGAGAGCGTCTCCAAAGACGAACAACATAAATTCGATGAGCGAGTATCGCAGCTGGAGCGCGAGGTAGAGACTATCAGACGACAGATAGCGGCCTGACGTTGTGCGACCCCGGCATAAACCCCGATGTTGCAAAAATCATATAGCGTATTTCGTACACTTGGGTGATTCCTAATCCAACATCGGGGTAAACCTTAGGGCCTTCTGAAATCCTTGCCAAAAAAGCACTTCCATGGAAAAGAAGCTGAGAAACGCAGTCCGCAAAATATCCTGATTATCCGGCTTGCCCCGTTAAATGAACCACCATATTTAACTGGGACCTGCCCTGCCTGCCCCGTAGGTCAGAATGATCGTACTGGGGTGGAATGCGAAGCTTATTCCTCCGGGGTAAATCCTGTCTTATTCACATATTGTGAAAAGCCCTACCGCATTAGGGAAACGGGGTGCTCAGAAGTAGTATTTCATTTCCCCTTTCCCTCCAGGCGGGTCTGTGCCCGATCTTCTATGCCCGTTGTAACTTTTAAACGCAGCGTCATAAATTTGTGCGCATTTGGAGTATTGAAACAGGGACCTTGTGTACTTCTTGTCCGACAGGATCTACAAGATTGACTGGATTTATCTTTGGTCTTTCTCCCTTCC
>JAQYWL010000417.1 GCA_030145035.1 Desulfobacteria bacterium
CCGATGTCCGGGTAGATCGATCTGATTTTCTCGCATAATTGCTTCTTGTCATACATAAGCTTACCCTCCTTTGCTTGACGTATGAATTTAGGCCCTTAAAAGCGTGAGCCAATGGGGCGAACAGGTGATTTGATTCTAAAGCGGGTCACTTATGGCCGAGTTCGAGCAGGTTTAGACTCAAATCACCTGTTCGCGACGATGGTTTCAAACAACTAAAGTCTCACTGCTTGACATATTCTTAAAGCCGGCGCCAAAGCCACAATCAAAACAAACAAGAGCCCGAAAGCTGAGGCGCATAATCTTCTTCATCTAATAAAAGGACGTAGGAAGTAAATAGGGTAAAGACCGTATTTTAGTGGAAGAAGTACCGTACTTAAGATCTTAAGCGAAGGTAGGTCAATATTCCCTGTAATCAGAACCCAAAGTTATACAGGTAGCATGATCTATCAAAAGCTGCGGGGACAAACCACTTGTAGTGCTACAACAAGGAAATGAGTATGTTCACAGGCGGGCTTATCACGGCTTTCGAGATGATCTCCGACCTGGGCATCTATTTTACTACTAAGACGGGAATCTCCGAAAATTCTATGACCCTTTCAGTCACGCTCCCTAGGAGTATGTGAGAAATTCCTCGCCGGCCGAGCTTTCCCATGATAATCAGGTCCGCGCTCCAGGAACACGCTTCTTTTAGGATAGCCTCATGGGGAACACCCTCGTCGATTACAACCTCTAAAGTGACGTTCTCTTTTCTTATCTCATACTCCATGTCTCTGAGAAACCTGTGAGCATCATATCGCAGCTCTTCCCGGATGGACTCCCTGTTCTTTTCTGAAAACCGTTTCAGTTTATCTACAAGCAGGACGTCAAGAACATGGAACAGCTTTAGCTCAGAGCCGTGAAAGTTGGCTATTTTCGCAGCCAGACGAGCCGCGTCACGGGAGTATCGCGAACTGTCCACAGGCACCAAAATCCTGTTAAACAGCCCCATGCTCTACCTCTTTCATACGCTCTTTTTCCCGTTTCAGTTGAAAAAGGAATTCCCTTTCCTTTTCCTCCAAGTTTTCCTCAATGTACTTGACGGTTGATTGGTAGAGGGGGATATATATGTTTTCCAAGGCATTTAAGCGCTTGATTGTCTTTTTGATTTCTGTGACCAGCCGAAAAAGTCCCACCTCAATTTCCGCCAACTCGGCAATCATCTCCATACTTTCGTAAAGGGTTTTGAGAACCGAATCCATGGCTGCTCCGGTTCCGTGAAAACCATAGGATGGCGAGAGCTTCGGAAGCCTTATGCTCACCCTGGGAAGAGCGACCCCCATGAAGCTCTTTTCCTTGATCTCCACCTCCTCTGCCAGGGAGATCCCAAGGGAGGCCCGTTCGCAGGCAAGTCTGCCGTGGATCAAAACCGCCTCTCGTAGATAGTCATACGACCTTTCCAGTGCCTTATTGACTGCTGCCCTGACCCGTTGGGCCTTGGTGGACAAGGTCGTGATGTGAACCATCAATGCTTCCTTCTTCTCCTCTAGAAGTTCAAGGCCGTCACTGGCAAAGGAAAGCTCTTCCTGAAGGCGGAGGAGATTGCTTTTGTTTACGGAAACGAGGAGTCTTTCCATTTTGGCTCAACAGCTCATGACGCCTGGTCTGAGGTTTCAGGCAGCTGGGATGCATCCTTTCGAAGGCCGTATTTTTGGATTTCATCGGGTTTCACCCGGGTAAGATCCCTTGACGGAAACATCATCACCATCTCCCAGCCGAGATCGAGGGTTTCCAAGATGGTCCTATTGTCGTAAGGTCCTTGCTTGATGAATCGCGATTCAAATTCATTGGAAAAATTAAGAATAAGTCGGTCGTGGGGCGTGAGGTCTTCTTCTCCGATAATGGAGGCAAGCCTTTCTACTCGTTTTGCTTGGGCATACAAAGCATAAAGCTGTGCGGCCAGGTTCTGGTGATCTTCTCGTGTCCGTCCGCTGCCGATACCGTCGCTCATAAGGCGCGATAAAGAGGGTAAGACATTGATGGGCGGGTAGATTCCCTTCTGGAAAAGCCCACGGTCGACAACGATCTGGCCTTCGGTAATGTAGCCCGTAAGATCCGGGATGGGATGGGTGATATCGTCATCGGGCATGGTAAGAATAGGAATCTGGGTGATCGATCCCTTGGCTGTGGCGATTCTTCCAGCCCTTTCATAGATGGAGGCCAGATCGCTATATAGATATCCAGGATACCCCTTTCTGCTGGGAACCTCACCCTTTGAGGTAGCCACCTCTCTTAAGGCTTCGCAATAGTTCGTCATGTCTGTTAAGATCACCAGAACATGCATATTTTCCTCAAAGGCAAGATGCTCGGCCACGGTTAAGGCAACCCGCGGGGTTATCAGCCGTTCGATCGAAGGATCATCGGCCAGATTAAGAAACATGACGACGTTTTTGAGGCTTCCACTTTCTTCAAAGTCTTTCCGGAAAAATTGAGCTTCTTCATGCTTGGTCCCCATGGCAGCAAAGACAATGGCAAATCTTTCTTTCCCCTCAAGGAGTCTTGCCTGTCTAACAATCTGGGCGGCAACTTGAGCGTGTGGAAGGCCGCTTCCTGAAAATATGGGCAGCTTTTGCCCTCTTACCAGGGCATTTAAGCCGTCAATGGCTGAAATCCCTGTCTGGATAAAATCTTGAGGATAGACCCGGGCCACCGGATTGATAGGCAGGCCGTTTATATTGCGAACCTCCCCGCCTATTGGCGGAGGCCCTTCGTCAAGAGGTCTCCCCAGGCCGTCAAAGACCCGGCCCAACACCTCCTCAGCAGAAACACGATACTCAAAAGGACGGCCCAAGAAGCGAACTCTCGAATCCGCTGCGGAAAGGCCGGCTGTTCCTTCAAAAAGCTCTACAATGGCCAGATCCTCAGAAACGGAAAGCACGCGTCCGAGCCGAACCTCGCCCTCCGAAGAAACGACTTCAGCCATCTCCCCAAAACCAATGTTTTTGATCCCTTTCACAAAGATCAAAGGCCCCTGTACCCGAAAAAGGCCCAGGTATTGAAGTCCACTTCCGGCCGGCAATGTTAAGCCTCCCTCTTGACGAGTTCATCGAACTGCTTTTCAAGGCGTGTAAGAATTTCCTTGAAAGGGCTCAGATCATCTCCCTTGAAAGTGTACTTCATCCGTTCCATCTCCTCCAGGACCGGAAGTTCCATGATTCGGTAAACAGGGACACGATGGTCTGCCACCGTCTCCTTCATCCTTTCTATGAACTTAAGGATGATCTGGAGCATCAAAACCTGTTTTCCGGGAGGGGAGTAAGTATCTATGAAATCAAAGGCGCTCTGTTGCAAAAAATCCTCCTTGATGAGTCTTGCTCCCCGGTAAATGACCTTTTGATCATCCGGCAGGGCGTCCTCTCCAATGAGTTTCACAATATTCATGAGCCTGGCATCTTCTTTGAGGATCGCCAATGCCTGACTCCTTAGTGCAATCCAGTCAACATCCGCTTTTTTGTTCCACCATGGAGCGACCGATTCAACATAACCACTGTAGCTATTCAGATAGTTAATCGCCGGGAAATAGCGTGCACTGGCAAGCTCTTTATCCAAAGCCCAGAATGTGCTCACATACCGCTTGGTATGTTGGGTGACCGGCTCTGAGAAATCGCTTCCAGGAGGAGACACTGCACCAATCACGGAGACCGAGCCCGTTTCTCCACTATGGGTGATGACCGCCCCCGCCCTTTCATAAAACCCGGCAAGCCTTGAAGCCAGGTAAGCCGGAAACCCTTCTTCGGCCGGCATCTCTTCCAAACGGCCTGAAATTTCCCTCAAGGCTTCGGCCCAGCGACTGGTAGAATCGGCCATCAGGGCTACGTCATAACCCATGTCTCGATAGTATTCGGCGATGGTGATTCCAGTATAGATGCTGGCTTCTCTGGCAGCCACAGGCATATCGGAAGTATTGGCAATAAAGATTGTCCTCTCAATCAGAGGTCTTCCACTTCGAGGATCAAGGAGCTTCGGAAAATCCATGAGAACCCCGGCCATCTCGTTGCCCCTCTCTCCACACCCGATATAGACGACGATATCGGCATCAGCCCACTTGGAAAGCTGGTGTTGAGTAATGGTCTTTCCCGTTCCAAAACCTCCTGGGATGGCAGCAGTCCCGCCTTTGGCCAAGGAAAAGAAAAAATCGATCACGCGCTGACCGCTAAAAAGAGGTTCACTGGGAGCAATACGTTTCTGATAAGGCCTGATCCGTCTTACCGGCCATCTGTGGTAAAGTTTGATCTCATGGCTCTCACCGTTTTTGTCTTCCAAAAGGGCAACCCTTTGTTCGACATTGTAAAGACCTTCCGCAGCTATTTCTGTCAGTCGACCGTTTAGATTCGGAGGGACCATGATTTGATGAACAATGTGATCCGTCTCTTCAACCTCCCCAATCACCTGGCCGGGAGAAACGGTGTCACCGGAGTTCCTTTTGGGTTTGAAGGGCCAAGCCTTGTCGCGATCAAGAGCTGCTCGTGCTTGTCCCTTCCTGATAAAAGGCCCTGAATCCTTGTACATGACCGAAAGGGGCCTCTGAGTTCCATCAAAAATATGACCTATGATGCCTGGACCCAATTCCACGAACAGGGGCAATCCCTGACCATGGACCAGGGTACCGGGCTTAAGCCCGGTCGTATCCTCATAAACCTGGACAGTGGCCCGGTCCGCGTATAGCTCAATCACCTCTCCAAGCAGCTTGGCTTCTCCGATCACGACCATTTCGTTCATCGAAAGCCTGTAGGCCTGCTTGACTTTCACCACAGGGCCGTTGATCTCGGCGATAGTGGCCTCTTTAACTCTGTCCTCTTTCTCCTGCAAAGAATCTTCTCCAGATTTCCCTTCGTATGTCATCCTCACGACGTTTGAGCCGGGCTGCAAGGCTGTTGTCATAAAGCAAACGCCGATCGCCGGTATAAACGCGAGCCCCCTCCTCAATGGAGAGCGAGGTTGTGGTCTGAATCCTGACAGAGAGTTCCCTGCCAAGCGCCTCTATACTTTCTTTGACGAGTTCCAAGTCCTCCTGCCTTAACTCAACAATAAATTCCTTGCCTACAAGAGAGTCGATGCCTTCTTTTATGGCGGACACCAGAAAATCAGGGTATTCCCTCTGATTGCCGACGTCCTTCAAACGCAGTTCCAAGGCCCTGAAGATTTCCTGCATGAGGTCCTCTCGAAAGGCGATGGTCCGCTTTTTGGCCTCAAGTTCAGCAGCATCCGCTATCTGCCTGGCCTCGAGCACGGCCTTACTCCTTTGAGCAAGAATCTGTTCTTGAAGCTCTTTTTCAGCCCGCGTTCGGGCCCTTGCTATGATCTTTTCAGACTCGACCTTAGCGTTGCCCAAGATCTCGTCAGCCTCTTTGCGCCCCTGTTCCAAAATGGCCCGGCATAGCAGTTCCACTTCTCCCCAAATCGGCATCTCTATCTCCTGACAAGGGAAAGGATTCGTTCGGTGGCCGTACGCCTTTCGGACACCGGCCCCTTGGTATCAGGAATTTCAAGGATGAGTGGACCGCCAGGGTCAAGGAGTATCCTGTCAACCACTTGCCGATTCTTTTCAGCCAGAGCTTCTGTGATAAGCACAAGGGCTATTTTTTTCGCATCCAGGTTTTCGAGCGCTGTGAGAACATCTGAATCAGAATGCACAGCTCGGCCCTTTATCCCGGCCAAGGCAAAGGCCAGGTAGGTTTCAGGATCGGCAAGAACAAAGATCTTCATAGCTTTCCCAGGATCATTACGGCTACAATCAGCCCGTAGATTGCAATCCCCTCAGCCAATCCAATAAATATCAAGGCCCGGCCAGCAAGTTCCGGCTTTTCGCTCATGGCCCCCATAGCCGCCGAGCCGACCACGGCCACGGCCAAGCCAGCGCCCAACGTCGAAGCGCCAACTGCAATGGCTGCTGACAGGTAGCCCCAGTTGGTAGAAACCCCTGGGCCGGCAACCTGTTCAGCAAAGGCCACAGCAGGAGAAACCATAATGGAGAAAAGGGCCAGCACATGTACGTGAGGTTTCATAAGTATCTCCTTGAAAAAGAGTTTGAGCTCAAGCATCACAATCTCCTTTCTTCTGAGCCGATTTCTTGGTCAAAGGGCCTAAACTTCTCGCCGCCACCCCGGAAAAATTTGCTGAAAAATTCATAATATTCCAGGCGCACCACCTGGATCGAGACAACCAATCCCTCAAGAAGGATCATCACCACGTTGCCGAGTGCCACCGTGAGCCAGTACAATACGCCCCCGCCCTTGCCGCGTGCCAAAAGATCGGCAATGGAAAAGACAGCCATAAAGAGAGCTGCATGGGCTAAGGCAAAGGCCGCTACCCTGATAAAGGAGATCGTATTGGAAAGGTAGCGAACGAGGTTGTCAAAGAATTCTACGATCGACTCCATCATCTCGCTGAAAAAACTTTGTTTCTTGACTACCTCTCCGGAAGGCTGTTTCCTGATCAGCAACCGGTAAACCGGACGGTGAAGGACCATGATTGTCATCAGCACCGCAGCCACCCATCCAAAGACGGCGAGCTCAGCTGGGAGCAGTTGCCCTGTGAGGAAATATTTCAGCCCAAGGCCTACTATCACCCAGTAGAAAAGGGCCCCGGCCAGGCCGGCAGTACTGAGCAAGCCCTCATATTCCTTTAGCCTGAAGGCATTGATTACATTTAAGACCAGCCCCAAACTGACCAGCACCACTCCTAATACCATGGCCACCTTGACCAAATAGGAAATGTTTGCCAGAGGTCTAAACCACAGGGCAGGAATAATGTCTTCCAGGCCGAAAACGCTTCCGTAGAGAAAACCGAAAAGGGCTGAAATGAAGCCACACTCCATAAGAATGATTCCATAATCCATATACTTATAGAAACGGCGGAAGATCAGGCGCCCCACCAAAAAGAGAACCAGGCCTTGGCCCACATCACCGAACATCATGCCGAACATCAAGAGAAAGCTCAAAGCAAAAAAGAGGGTTGGCTCGACCTCCTTGTAACGGGGAGTCCCATAGAGACTCGTCAGCCTTTCAAAAGGGCTGACCAACAAGGGATTGTTAAACAAGATCGGAATCTTTATGATGCCTCCCCGTATCTCGACGAGATCCTCAGGGTCCACTTTTTCAAAAATCACCTTCCCTTGAGTGGTTTTGGCAAGATCTTCCTCGAGAGCTGCATAAAGCCTTTCCGGAATCCAACCGGAAATAAGGTAACTCTTTTCTATCTTTCCAAAAAAACGACGAGCTGAAAGGATGTTGTGAGAGGCAATGATTTTCTCCTTGAGAACCAAGAGTCCTGGTCCGAACTTCGTTTGAAAAACCTCCTTTTGCTGAGACAGCCCTGTCTTTCTTTTTTGGAGCTGCGCAATCTCTATTCGCAGGCTTTCCACGGTGTCTCCCGCAGTCCCTGAGACCCCGGTGGGGATGTCAATTCTTTCAAAAAAAGCCCCTTTTAAGGCCCTCTCAAAGACGGGCCAATCTCCTTTTAAACCAAAGACCATGATAACGGCACGTTCGGCCAGAGTGCCAATATGGATAAAGGCGTAGTGAACTTCCGATAGACTCTCCTCGAGCTTTTCGAGTCCCCGCGCCGGTACCAGGCCGATCATCCAATTTACAAACTTGCAGCCAAACAAGCGTGAAAGATCAAGATCAGTTGGCAGGAACCTGAATTTGTCTTGTAGTTTACTTCTCTCAAGAAGTTTCTCTTCGGTAATTCTTAGCTCATTTACAAGCGGATCGACTTCTCCTTTCACCTCAGTGAGACTTTCTTTGACGCTGAGAATCTCTTTTTCGGGAATGACAAGTTCGCTTAAGGCAACAGGTTCAGGCCGGATCTCCAGGCCTTTTAAGAAAGCTTTGGTTTCCTTAAAAAGTTCTTCAAACTCCTTAAGGAGATCCACGTCAGTGTCGGCCACATATCCGAGATGCCCGAGATGGGTCTCCCCGATCCTTATCAGGTGGAGCAGCTTAAACCTGACGAGGGCAGCTGTAACGACAGATATGAACTGGGGCGGGACCTGAATCGTGATTCTGACTAGTTTTTCGGTCTTAAACACGAAGGCCTCCCATAACCGGAAGACTGACAAATTCAAGTGACTTCTCTAATGAGGCGCCAATATTCAATGCTGACACAAGACCCTCCAAAGCCTTTACCTCGATCTCCTTCAAAAGGAGATAACAGAGTTGCAACCTAACTTGGAAGGGGTCTTTTTCAAAGACCTTATGTAGCTGAACCAGGAACCATTTCTGAAAAAGGGGGTGCATCTCAGGCCAATCTTTGACCAGTCTAAAAGCTTCTCCATATGGTTGTGGCAGAGCCCCGAGAAATGATCTTAGGTCAATGCTTCTTGCCAGGGTTCCTAGATCGCGAAGTCCGAGACGCCTTCCACCCGGCAGGACATAATTTATGATTTCTTCGGGTGAAAGAGCGTAAAAGTAACGAAACCTGACCAGCCAACACAGATTCTCACAGTCGATGAGTTCACCAATCAAGACCCGCGCTGCCTTGCGATCATAGCCGCCCAGTGACTCCACAGCCTTCACAATGTGCTCGAAAACGGCCATATCAATTGCAACCTCTAAGGGGAAAGGCTTTCTCTGGGCTTTGAATTGGGGCAATGCATGAACTAGGGGCGAGTAAAAGATCGTGGATTTCAGGAGTTCCACGGCATCCGGGATTTCATGAGCCTGCATAAGCTCTCCCAAGGGCAATCCCGAAAGAGAGCCAAGACGATACAGAAAGAACCTCACGTCAGAAGCGGGTCTGCGCGCCCAAATGCCACGCAAAACGGTTTTTAAGTTCTCCGCTTCATAACGCGCCACGAGGGCCTTCAGGAATGAAGAGCTTCTCTTGGGAACCGATCTTAAGAGTTTGCCATACTCTCTGAAAAGTTCATCGTAGAAGGCCAAAGATACAAACTCGGCATCAGGCTTTCCCTTGGGAAGATGGGACAATCCTTGAGCATAGTCAGTACCACTGAGGTACTTTAAGAGGTCTTCCAGCTTGCTGCAGCGCAAAAGAAGGCGCCAGTCTTCGGCACTCAAGAGCCTTCCTTTTAAGGCCCTTGTTTTGGCCTGCGCATACGAATACTTAAGGACCCTTGCGATCAAAAACCGGTCACCCTGTTGAGAAGATCGTCGATTAACTCATTCAATTGTTCATCTTTCCTGCTACGCAGCTTTTCAAGATAGCGGTCGGTTTCCTCCAGAATGCTTTGTGCTTTTGACCGCGCTTCCGATAATCTTTTTTCTGTTTCTTCCTTTTTTAGCGTCTCGAGTTCCATCTCCTTTTGTGCAATGATCTCCTTTGCTTCTTGCTGAGCCTTAGCCCGCATAGTCTCTGCTTCAGCCTTGGCCGCCTCAACCTTTTTTCGGGCTACCTCATCTGCCTGGATTATTTTCTCTATCTCAGCTTTCATGAAGCGTATTCTCTCTAAGAAGACACCCGATTTGCCCAAGGCAACGTTTGGTTCTGCCGCCATGACTGTCAAAGACAGGTCCACAGCGACTGTCTTCTTTTCAGACATCGCGGATTCCCTCCCTTAGCCATCCTTTGCCTGAGATAGTTAACTATTTCTTCTTCGCAGGCTCGATCTTCATGCCCAGTCTTTCGATCTCCTTGCCAAGGGCGTCGATGGCCTTCCCAACCTCATCGACTGTCCAGCCAGCACCCTTAATAAGCTTTCCACCGACCACCCGTGCGCCATCAATGACGGAGATGACCGCTGCTTCAGATTTATGACCGGCCCAGGCTAAAGCCTGCTCAAGATGAGCCGCCGCCGCTCTGAGATAATGCCCGATTGTTTTGTGCTCGTTTTTGGCTTGGGCTGCTTGAGCCTTCTCGTGGTGGTGCCTGGCCAGTGCGAGGTGAACACCTACAAAGGCATCATCAAGATCTTTGGCTGACTTGACAGCACCTGCTTTGACGTCTGATGCCAGCTTTTCCAACTCGTGAGCGGATGCCAGAAGTGCTTTCTTGGATTCGGCGGTGGCTTGAGCCGCTTCCACCTTCAAAAAGGCCCCACTTTTGCGGATCTCTGAGGCTGCCACCTTCATTTCCTTCTTCAGGAAGCTCTCGCGAGCCTGATGAAAATGGCGGAGCAAATCATCTTCCAAAACAAGCCAATCTTCTTCCTCCACGATTACATAGCCCTCAGGCGCCTTTGGGGCGGCCTTTTTAGGGGCCGTTTCAGCTCCGAGTGCGATTACGCTAAACACGGATAGCAGAGCGACCGTAAGCCCAAGCATTCTATAGTTCATCATTTTTTTCTCCTTTCTGAGGTTGCAATGCGGGACACCCCTGTTTCAAGAAACAGCATGACATCAAAAACTACCACCTCTTTTCACAATGGAATAGGGATCTCTTTGCCTTGAAATCTTGCCTGGCAAGGTCCCGCCGGAGAGGACTTCCGTGGCGGCAGGAGAGCCATCATCAAAGCAAACGAGACCCCAAGAATCGAACAGCGCATAATATTTCTCTCCCATCCGTTCGGTTGGTGTGCCCCGACAAATATCGTCAAATCTGCAAGTCGGTTGTGGAGATCTGATTTGTCTTCTGCCCGGACCACACATCTGCAGAAGGCTGCCATGGCGCTTTTGGTTCTTGATTGTTGTGCCAGCCCAGCCCAGCAAAAAACGGCTCCAAGGGCCCGGGGGAATGATTGGGCACATGTCAACTCCATAACCCACCCTCTATAGGAGCTTGCGAATGCGATCGTATCCATGCTTAATTTCCTTCGCCAGTTGGCTTGCCGCCGCCCCTACGTCTTTTGATACGTCCCCTGCCTCGGTGCCAAGAACATGGGTTTTTGTCTTCAGTTGTTCCCACTTTTTTTCTGCTTTGTCCCATTCATCGCCAGCCTCAGCCTTTGCCAGATGGAGCTTCACTTTAAGTTCATCCCGTTGTTGCTTCAGGGTTTCCACAAGCTTTTTCACGTCGTCATGTGTCTGAGTCATGGCTTACTCCTTTCTGCCCTGATTGAGCTAAAAGTCCATTAGGTGTTATCTGTTATCCATTGTTGGTTATTGGTTTTAAGTGAGCCGCTTTAGAATCAAATCATCTGTTCGCTCCATTGGCTCACTCTTTCAAAAGGCTAAATTGATACCGGTTTTGATCATATAAAAAAACATCAGTGAAAGGCTCGTTGCACGTATGGGCTTCATCTGTTTCCGGATCCTTTTGTTGACCATGGTGTCACTGCTTTGAAGGTGGCTTGAGAGCCACATACAAAGTAGATCCTCCACGCTTGAGCAGAAGAAGCAAGCCTTCGCTCTTTTCCGCCTTCTCAGTAGCTTGGGTGTAATCGGCAAGATTCTTAATCACTTGACGGTCTACTTCCTTGATCAAATCGCCGGGCTGCAAGCCTGCCTCGGCTGCTGAACCTCCGGGTTCAACATCAGAAATAACAACCCCGCGTTCCGATGGATCCAATCCAAGCCGTTCAGCCAACTGAGGAGTTAGATTTTGTACGGTCAATCCCCAAAGCGTCTCCTCTCTACGCGTTGCTTCTTCTCCCGGCTGAGGCATCATGCCGATCGTTACGTTCACGGACTTCTCTTTTCCATTCCGGATGATGTCGAAGGTAACCCGGGAATCTGGCGGGATAGCGGCTACAAGGCTGGACAGCGTATGCGCATTTTCCACCTCTTTTCCTTTAAGCCGAAGCACAATATCGGCACGCCTCAGGCCAGCCATTTCGGCCGGGCTGCCTTGCATAACATCTGCGATCAGGGCCCCCTTTGCTTCTTTGAGATCAAAAGATTTAGCCAGCTCAGGAGTCATATCCTGGATCATCACACCAAGCCAGCCCCTTATGATCTTCCCTGATTTGAGCTGAGATAGGAGGTCTTTGGCCGTGTTGATGGGCGTGGCAAAACCTATATTTTGTCCCTGAGCAATAATCGCTGTATTGATCCCGATCACTTCCCCTTTCATATTGAAAAGCGGCCCCCCGCTATTTCCAGGGTTAATGGCAGCGTCGGTCTGTAAAAAATCGTCATAAGGACCGGCCCCTATAATGCGTCCTTTGGCGCTGATGATCCCCACTGTCACAGAATGGCCCAGACCAAAGGGGTTTCCTACTGCCATCACCCAGTCTCCGACCAGAATGCCGGCAGAATCGCCCATACGAACTGATCTGGGGAAAGAAGCATCAGGCCTTACCCGAATTAAGGCCAGGTCTGTTTTGGGATCCGCCCCAACTACCTGGGCGTCATATTCTTTCCCGCTGTGCAGCTTGACTTTAATTTGGGTTGCTTTTTCAATCACGTGGTTATTTGTGAGGATAAACCCATCCTGGCTGATCACGAATCCGGACCCCAAAGCGTAGGTCCTGAGTTCCCCATGCG
>JAQYWL010000215.1 GCA_030145035.1 Desulfobacteria bacterium
TGATGGCTGATAGTCAGATGACTATTGGCTTTCTAATTTGATAGAGGTGGAAAGGTGATAGTGAGGAGGGGAGCTAAAGTGAGCTAAAGTGAACTAAAGTGCCTAAAGCCCGCCCTGGTAACTTATCATTCGCTTAATAGGGATAGACTTTTGTTAGTTTTGAGGATCTATAAAAAGATATATATTCCTCAACGGGATAAAGATTTAGGTCCATATAAGAATTAATCTAAGTACGAATATATTAGGCGAACGATGAGTGGTAATTTCAATCTTTTCCTATTTTGTGTGTAGCATGGCTGTGAGACAAGAGAGCAGGAAAGATTCAGTGAGGATATACCGACGAATTTTACGGCTTGTAAAATTACAGTGGCTTCGTCTCCTTGTGGCCATGTTGTGCATGATGCTGGTGGCATCGTTGACTGCAGCCACTGCCTATCTTGTAAAGCCTGTACTGGACGAAATCTTTTTCAAGAAAGACTTGAGGATGTTGAAGCTCCTCCCCTTAGCCATCATCGTGCTCTACATGCTGAGAGGCGCATGCTATTTTGGACAGGCTTATTTCATGAATTATGTGGGCCATAGCATTATCAAGCGATTGCGTGATGAGCTTTACTCTCACATTCAGATGTTGCCCTTGTCCTTTTTCCACAAACATGAGACGGGGGTACTGATGGCACGGATTATCAACGACGTTAACATTGTTAAGGGGATGGTCTCCAATGCCGTTACGGGAATATTAAAAGATTCCTTTACAATCATAGGCCTTCTGTGTGTTCTGTTTTACCGCGACTGGAAACTCGCCTTGATTGCAATCACGGTCTTTCCTCTCGCCGTGATCCCCATTGTGAATTTTGGCAGGCGAACGCGGCGGTTCAGCACCCGGTGCCAGGAAGCCATTGCTGACATGAGTACCCTCCTCCACGAGACCTTTACTGGCACGAGAATCGTGAAGGCCTTTGGGATGGAAGACTATGAGAGTGGGCGTTTTCTTGAAAAAACCGTTCGGTTGTTCAAGTACGAAATGAAGGCAGTATCGGTCAAAGCTATGTCTTCGCCTGTCATGGAATTGCTGGGTGGCATCGGTGCCGCCTTTATTATCTGGTACGGGGGATACAAGGTGATCACGGAAACCTCGACACCGGGGACCTTCTTTTCTTTTATGACTGCGCTTATCATGTTGTATACGCCTGTGAAGAAACTCAGTCCTCTGAACAACATCATCCAGGAAGGCCTGGCCGCAGCTGTTCGGATCTATGATATTCTCGATACCGATTCTGACATTGTAGAGCTGGAGGACGCTGTGGAGCTTAAGCCCAGACACCATTCAGTGATTTTCCGAAATGTGTCTTTCAAGTATGAGGACCAGATAGTCTTAAAAAACATCAATCTTGAGGTTAAGACCGGTGAAATTGTAGCCCTGGTGGGCATGAGCGGTGGCGGAAAGACCACCATGGTGAATCTGATTCCTCGTTTTTATGAAGTAACCGAAGGGGCGATCCTCGTTGACGGGCATGACATCCGAGATTTGACCATTGCCTCACTTCGCAGCCAGATAGGCATCGTGACGCAGGACCCCATCCTTTTCAACGACACCATTCGGAACAGTATTGCTTATGGGAATCTTAAAGCGTCAGAGTCCGACATCATTGCATCTGCCAAGGCCGCCTATAGTTATGATTTCATACAAGGTTTTCGCGACAAGTTCGACACTATTGTCGGCGAACTGGGCGCGCGGCTTTCCGGGGGGGAAAAACAGCGTATTTGCATTGCCCGTGCCCTTTTAAAGAATGCTCCTATCCTGATTCTGGATGAAGCCACCTCCTCCCTCGATACTGAGTCGGAACTGGCAGTTCAGGGCGCCCTTGAAAACCTGATGAAGGGGCGGACGACGTTTGTGATCGCCCACAGGCTTTCCACTATCCGCCATGCTGATCGGATTATCGTGATTGTGAACGGGAAGATCGTAGAGGAGGGCAAACATGAAGAACTCTTAGCCCTCCATGGCGAGTATTGTAAACTTCACGAAATGCAGTTTAAAAACAACAATAATTAAACGTCCCGGAAACTCCACAACTTATTGAAATCCTATATCTTGTAGTGGCAACCGACCCGCCTGCCATCGCCTACCGCGGCTGCCTTCGTTAGGTCCGCGCTGTTTGGCATTGGCGGGCAGGTTTATGCCATTCACATGGAGTGATGGAGCACTGGAGTAGTGGGTATCAAAAGCGGTATCAGGCACAAGGCACAAGGCTTTTTACCTTACGCCTTGGGCCTTACGATAGCTGCTTGTAACCCATCACTCCAGTACTCCATTGCTCCAACCTGCCCGCTCGTGCCCTGTCCGCCTCGCTCCGCCCGTCCGCTTCGCCTGAGCGCTCGCGATGGCGGGCAGGCTTGGCAGGAGGGCGGGCCTCGCAGTGGCAGGCGGGTACTCCAATTGGGGCGAAGCCCCAAGGTTCAAGATACATGAAAGTCAACAGCATCGTTAGCAGATATATCTTTAGGGAGATGATACCTCCATTTCTGATCAACCTGATCTTATTTACCTTTATTTTCCTGATGGCCAGGATACTCGATATTGCCGACCTGATGGTGAACTATGGAGTGAGTGTCTCTTCTGTCCTTATTATGTTGGTCTACTTCATACCTTCTTTCCTGGTTTTTGTTGTTCCTATGTCGATCATGATAGGTGTGCTGCTTGCTTTCCTGAGATTGTCAAATGACAACGAGACCGTTGCCCTGAAAGCGGGCGGGTTTAGCATCTATAGGCTTCTTCCTCCCGTATTTGTTTTTTGTCTTATCGGGTGTTTGGTGACCGCTTTCATGTGTATATATGGATCCCCGTGGGGGAGGCTTTCTTTTAAGGCCTTGCTCCTTGAGATCGCTACATCGAATATTGACATGGGGCTAAAAGAGAGGATATTCAACGACGGTTTCAAGGATGTTATGCTATACGTGAATAAAATCGACGCACAAGGCAAGACACTGGTCGATGTCTTTATTGAAGACCGGCAAACTCCCGGAATGGTCAGCACTGTTGTTGCTCCCAAGGGGAAATTTTTTTGCGACCCGGAAAGACTTACCTTCCGGTTGACACTGTTCGACGGGATTATCAACAAGGTGGATCAGAAGAATAGGAGCGTACATTCTGTCAGCTTCGATACCTATGATTTTAACCTTGGACTCGCGCAGGTCCTATCTGCAAGAGAGTATGGCCGAAAAGGGAGAAAAGAGATGACTTTGGCGGAATTACGCCAGAGTTTAAAGGGGGCTACCAAGAAAAATGCCAAGTACTATTTGACCTTGATGGAATATCACAAGAAGTTTTCCCTCCCCTTTGCATGTTTTGTCCTTGGGCTCATAGCAGTCCCCCTGGGGATTCAATCAAAGTCTGCAAAGCGATCTTTTGGAATCGTTCTTGGTTTGTTCTTCTTTCTCATTTACTACATATTTTTGTCTGCGGGCTGGATTTTTGGTGAGGCAGGCGCATGTCCGCCGGTTGTCGGCATGTGGGGCCCTAACCTGGTGATCGGGGCTGTTGGTTTATATCTGCTTATCTTGAGTGCAAAAGAACGCCCTCTAAGGGCAATTTCTGTATTGCCGAGGATATTCATGTGGCCAAAATCCATGTGCCCTGAGTAGTTTCCATCCATAAGGGGTCTCCTCTTACCTGTCCGTACGGTTTTCCGCTTTATGACGATTCACAGGTACCTGACCAAGGAATTACTGAAGTACTTTTGTATTGTCCTGACCACTGTTGTGGGCATATATCTATCCGTCGATTTTTTTGAGAAGATCGACAACTTTCTGGATGCCAGGCTGCCCCTCTCAAGGGCTGTTGTCTTTTTTGCACTCAGGATTCCTTTTATAGTAGCCCAGGTAACGCCGATGGGGGTATTGCTGGCTGTGCTCATAGTCTTTGGCCTCATGGTCAGGAATAATGAGATAGTGGCCTTGAAAAGTGGCGGTGTGAGCATCTATTATCTGTTCAAGCCTGTCCTTGTTATGGGGCTGATATTTAGCGCCCTCCTGTTCTTTTTTAGCGAGGTGTTAGTGCCGATGACCATGGGGAGGGCAAATAAAATATGGCACGGTGAAGTCAAAAAAGAATCTGCGGTTACTTCCAGGGAAAAGAATATCTGGATCAAAGGTAATCGCTCCATTTCCCACATTACGTACTTCAAGCCTTCTGATAAAACGATATTTGGCGTAACACTGAATTATTTTGACGAGAGGTTCCGCTTAATAAAGCGCGTTGATGCTCAAAAGGGTGTCTACAAGGGAGGAAAATGGCATTTGTTGAACGTCGTTGAGCAGGATCTGTTGAAGGATGATGAGAGCTACAAGGTAACCCATCGGGTAGAAAGTCCTGCAATGGTTGACTTTGTTCCCGAAGACCTGAGCAGAGTGGTGAAGAAGTGTGAAGAAATGAGTTACGGCGAGCTCTCTGCATATGTACGGGAGGTTGAAGAAGAAGGATACGATGCTACAAGCTACAGGGTAGATCTCAGCGCAAAAA
>JAQYWL010000159.1 GCA_030145035.1 Desulfobacteria bacterium
ACTGGCGCCCGCCCGATCACGAGGGCATTTAAGAAACACACAATATCTTGAAGGGCCGATTTGAAAGGTAAGGTTATAACTATTTGCCAATAGTTACACTCGCCAACCAAACGATTTTTTCAAAGATTCCTAAGCGATATCGCAACTCTTGTCAAGGTGCTGGGCCAGACTATATACCTCCGTTCGGATTGTGTCATATTCTAAGCAATCCTCTCAGAGCCGGTTCATGATGGCAAGAAAGTCGAAGATAGATGAAGACTGTGAGGAATTGAGCGTTGTAGCAGACCCATGGAACCTCAAACTGAAACCTGCAAAACTGAAGGGATGTCCCCTAGTTCCAGTCTCTAAGTTTTGAACCGCTTGAGCGTCAAATTCTTTCAATAATGCTGCTCAGCTTTGGACATTCACCCTGTTCAATAGTGCGAAGGCGAGCTTTGAGTGAGGATACGGCAGGGGGAATATAGGTCTCAAAATCCTTTTTTCCTTTGACTCGAGTCAAAAACCCAAAAGCCCCCAGTATTTGCAAATTCCTATTCATAGCGCAGTAGACATAGGCATCGAGAAACTCGTCCGCGTCAACCGCCGTGAAATCTGAGAGCCTCTTAAGATAATAGCTTAACAACCTGAGTTGAAGTGCCCGGGGCAATTCCGCATACGGATCAATGAGCAATGAAGCCAGGTCGTATTGCAGGGGGCCCAGGCGTCCGCCCTGAAAATCAATCAAATAGTAGTTTCGGTTTCTGACAAGGATATTCCGCGATTGAAAATCCCGGTGCAGGAAGCCAGTGTAGCGGCTTCCAAGGGCTCTTCTTGCTAACACCGCAAATTCTTCTTTGAGGTCGTCAAACCTTATTTCCAGGCCCTTATATCCATTCACAAAGGCTTCGACAAAGTATCTGGACTCCCTCTCAAGGATAAGGCCTAGGTCATAATATGGCGTCTGGTAGGTGTACGCAGGATCAAACCCCTTTGCCCCCTCAATGCCCATGAGAATCAGCAGGTCAATAATGGCCCTGTAATGACCCACAACTTCTTCGGTATTAGCCGCGCGGCGAATAACACGTTGAAGGTGAAGATTGCCCACGTCTTCAAGTACTACCAAGCCCGAGGGCCGGTCATAGGCAAAGATACGGGGAACCGGGATTCCTTTGTGGTGGAGGTGTCGGCCAATAGCGGCAAAGGCGTCGGCTTCACACATACTGTCTTCGGAAGGCGGGCCATGATCAACCAAAATGACACTCGACTGGTCCAGTAATGGTTTGCCACTTGAGGTAATGGAAACCGCTTCTTTTCGGCCCCCAACCCGCCTGCGACTGCGAGGCACGAGCGGGCAGGTGCCTTTAGCAGGTATGCCATTGTCCTCGGTGGGGGTGGTGGACACCCGATACCATGTTCGATCCGAGCCATCCCCTTTCAGCTTGGACCAGACCAAGCTGTCTGAGCCAAGCTCAGAGATGACGCTTCCAAAGGCTTCGCGGACCAGAGCATCTCTTGTGGCCGCTTGATATCCCGTGACTGTGCCTATGTCGTGCCAGTAGTGGTTCCGGGCAATAAATCCTTTTATCTTAAGCCCCTGGTGAATCATCTCACAGTAGGCATCGATTATGTTGCAAAAGATCGCATTTGGGATGAAGCTCAAAACCTGTGGATCAAGCACATGTATGCCTGTAAAGGCAAGCCTGCGGTAATCTCCACCTGCGGATTGCCTCCTACTCTGTGAAGATGATAGGTCACCCCCTCCCAAACCCTCCCCCTCCAAGCCCGCCCTGGCGCGACGTCCGCGAAACAAGCTGTTGCCCTTGACAACCAGGTCTGGGCCAGGGGGGGAGGGCAGGGTGGGGGTGACTGTTTCCTGTGAGGTCTCAGTGCAGCTTGGGGGACAGGGAGCCGTGTGGCCGAACCCGCTGATATGATCGCTTGAATCCACCCACACATGATTGAACTGTGGGTAGTCGTGAAGCACCAGGGTGACAGGATGTTTGTGGTTCAGGTGAAACCGGTAGACGTTCCCAATGTCTATATTAGTGAATATATCGCCGTTGACGACCAGAAATGGCTTGTTATCCCAGAAATCCTCAATATTTTTGATCGCACCCCCGGTGCCGAGGATGGTTGGCTCGTAGCGGGTCACAACAGGGATGCCGTAGGCCTGTGCTTTGACAAACTCATCAATCACATGGGCCAGATGGTGGGTGTTTATGATGACAGCCTCACATCCCGCGCTCTCAAGCCTGCGAATCAGGATATCAATCAAGGGACGGTCAAGAATCGGAAAAAGGGGTTTTGGTTTTTTTTCTGTTAATGGCAACAGGCGGGTGCCAATGCCTGCTGCCAGGATCATCGCCTTCATAACAGCCATGATGCCAGCCTCAAAGATCCGTGTCAAGGTTTGACCAAAGCGTTCAAAAATATTGTCGTATATTTCAATCCATGTTATTAATAACTTATCATTCGCTTAATAGGGATAGACTTTTGTTAATTTTGAGAATCTATACTTAGGTTTCAGGTTTCAGGTTTCAGGTTTCAGGTAACAAGATCGAAGGTGTGAATCGTAGCAGAGGAGAAGCAGGTGAGACAATTCATCACCTGTTCATGGCAAAACTCAAAGGATACATTACAGAAAAGTCGGCATCCTTCATTTCGTAGTTTACACTTTTTGCCGGAGATCGTGTGTGAGATCGAATCAGGTGTCAGGCCCGCCCTGGCGCGACTTGCTCGAATCAATTTGTAGATCCTATAATCCAGGTCTGGGCCAGGGTGTCAGAAGTGAATAAATACAAGAGCTGAGCACTGAAACCTGAACACTGAACACTGAACACTGAAACCTGAACACTGAAACCTGAAACCTGAAACAAGAATTAATCTAAGTACGAATTTATTAAGCGAACGATGAGTTAGAACTAACCCAATAAATATGGATGGAAATTCGGGAGGAATAGACATGGCCT
>JAQYWL010000072.1 GCA_030145035.1 Desulfobacteria bacterium
AATGGATATTTAACACCTAAGTTTGCTTTTGTAGTTTTCTGGAAGCTTAAACAATATAATATTGACCATAAGCCATCTTTCTTCAAAATAAGTCTAAGAAGGCAGAGCTACAAAGATGATTTAGCATCTATGCACACCGAAAGAGTTCATTTTTTCTGGTCTGCACTAAGATCAAGTCAACGTCGGATTGCAATTGAGCTTGGGCATACACCACCAAAAAGCACATAACCTATAAGGATTGAGACGACCTGAAAGGTCGTTTCAATCCTATGTTCAAGAAGCCCGTTGCAGTTTATGGGATCATTATATAAGGGGTATTGCTTCAAGGGGGTTAGTTGGTAGGTGCCGCGGTTGGAGATATTGCGGTGTCTCACATGGTCTTTGGATAGTCTTTGGTCTATTGAGTGCGGCACGAAGCCGTTAGAAAGCGGTTTATCGAGCAGTATTGCTGAGAACTTTCATTATTCTGGACTGAGTAAGGCACTACGGGTCCGTGCCGCATCAATGACCAAATTTTGAGCGGTTGCTCGTTGGGTATGCCGACATTCAGAGTCTCGTTACCCGGTATCGGATAAGAGACCAGCGCAGCATGGACAGTACAAAGGCTTTGCAGGTTCGATGTCCGACTCAGGAGTCTTGACTGCAAACCCGTAGGCCAGCTCGATCCGTGCGGCAATTTCCTGCAATGTCACGGACGAACTTGGGTTCATAAAGCCGTAGTAGCGAACCTTCATGAAGCCAGTGGGTAAAACATGCTGCAGGAATCGTCGGATGAATTCCAACACATCAAACTTTGTGGAGCGCCAGCGTGAGCTTTTGCCCTTTTTATACCGTATGGTGACGACGTGGTCTTCCACGCTGACGATTCGACTGTTGGAAATGGCCACCTTGAACACGTACGGTGCGAGGTACCCGCCTGCCACTGCGAGGCCCGCCCTCCTGCCAAGCCCGCTCGGCATTCGCCCGAGGCGAAGCCGGTGGCGGACGGGCGGAGCGAGGCGGACAGGGCACGAGCGGGCAGGTTTGACGCTCTGCTCGCTCGATCCGATGGCCTGGATGTTGACATTCCAGTGTTTCAACTGTTTTACCAGCCATTGTCTGGTCTTGTGATTCTGACAGGCTGGGCAGTGCCGATTTCCAGAGGACCGAAAGGGTGGATTTTTTCCCGATCAACTGATCGGGTTGTGAGAGGTATGTTATCCGACAAAGTGGTGTTTGTGCGAATTGAAAAAATCGGGTAAGATGAAGGCTCTATTTTGAGAGGAAAAAAGAGGGGTCAATCCGAAATTCTCAATTGCATCATTCAGGTTTTTTCTATACGATAGGTATTACTAAAAATGATAAATCAACAATCCATTGAAAAATGATAGAGTACATTCCTAAAATACTTGAATATTAAAAGTGGGGAGTTACGAATATGAGTCGGAAACTATATGGGAGGTATATCGTTTCGGACACCGAGATTTGTCATGGTAAACCGACATTTCGCGGTACACGCATTATGGTTGCAGATGTCCTGGAGCAAGTTGCAGATGGGCTGGCGTGGGAGACGATTATTGAAGAATGGCGTGGCAGTATTACCAAAGAAGCAATTGCCGAAGCAGTTAGTTTGTCAAGACAGGCATTTCTTGAACATGTGGATAAGTACGTCTTGGAGCCATCAGCTGCGTGAACATTATAGACGAAAACATCATTGATAATCAGTGCCAGCTTTTGCGAGGTTGGCGTATTCCATTTCGTCAAATTGGCCATGGCGTTGGACGAGAAGGGTTGAAAGATAACGAAATCATCTCTCTTTTGCACGGACTACGTCGCCCAACCTTTTTTACTCGCGATGATGACTTTTATGACCGCCATCTATGCCACGCCGGATACTGTTTGGTCCATTTGGCTGTCAAGAAGGATGAGGTTGCTGTTTTTCTACGCCGCCTTATCTGTCACAGAGAATTTAATACCGAAGCGAAGCGCATGGGTTCAGTTATTCGTGTATCTCATGCGGGTCTTTCGGTCTGGCGCATTCGTATAGAAAAACAAATTCGTTTTGCTTGGACAGATTAGACAAGGGTTTGCAAACTGTAGGAAGACTTTGCTGACTAAGTTGAATAACTTTTCGCTGTTCACTGCGGCATAGAATATGACTGGACGTAAAGCCGAAGCGTTGCCTAACCGGCTCAAGCTGACGGCGTGCCGCCGCAGCTTAGCCGGAGGCGTTGGGCTGGCGAAAAGCGAAAGTACGGGGCAGTCAAATTCACGACCCGTTTTGAGATTTTCGCAACCAATTCCAAAAGGGGGAGAATCCCATGAACACAAAAATGACAATGGTTTATTGGAAGGGGGAGAAATTCTGGCTGGGTAAACTCCTCGAACATCCGGAGATTATGAGTCAAGGTGAGACCCTTCAAGAATTGGAAGAGAATATCAGAGATGCGTACATGATGATGGCCATGGAAGATGTGCCGCAGGAGTATAAGATGAAAGCAATTGCGATATGAAGCGCAAACAATTCCTTCGCCGGCTCTTGCGGGATGGATGTGTTTTGCTTAGACCAGGCTCCAGGCATGACATTTACTTGAATCCTCGAACCGGGCAAAAACAACCGGTGCCACGACACAACGAAATTGACAACGCCTTGGCCAAACATATCCGAAAGTACCTGGGTCTAGAATAATGTCGCGGACCGCCCGGATCGGAGACAACAAGCACGAAACAGGGGCTTACTTGAACAAATCACTGGAGCCAACCGTGAGACATGGTCTGTGACTTCAGGCGAATAGCCCGGTGGCTCAGTTCTACGTTATACCACCAAAACATACTATAAAAATACGCAAAGACGACCCGGCTTAAGACCGGCTTGCTGAAAAATAGGAACAGCAGAAATGACTATGAAAAAAAAAGATTAAAGAGGAAAAACGACAGCTTGAACAGGCGCAAAAAGATAAAGATGATTTTAAGGGATTTATGGCTGAGTTAGAAAAATTGGAAGAGGGACAGCAGGAATTGATTAAAACAATTGTTGGGAAAATTTATGAGGCCTTGAAAAAAAGCGATGTTATGGCTTTTGCATCTACACCTGCATGTGTAGACATTGGCGAGGAAGTTTTGAAAGCTGCATATCATATTTCTAATTTGACTTGGAGGCACGAAAAATAAAAGCTACATGGTATAACAAAAGATATGGACAATTGGGGACGATGGACAATTGGGGACAATTGGGGACGTCCATTGGATTATAACTTTGATTAAACACATCTACCGTGAAAATCGGGGTTTTCTTGAGCTTGGAGGAGGTACGGGTGGGCTAACTAATTGATTTTACTGGAACCGCATTTCTGTGGCGCACAGAAAGCCAGAAAAAGATGGTGCGGAAAAAAGGCACTTATTTTGATAAAAAGCTTGCAGTGGGTGGTTTGATATGGTATGGGCATGGTGAACGGTTAATCATTAGGGGGCACCATGTTTCCAAGGATTTCAAAATCGACAAAGAATGGAATGACCTATGAATACTTAGTTATCAGTGAATCAGTTCACGTAAAAGGAAAGGGATCTACTACTCGCAACATTGCCAATTTAGGCAATATAAGGAGGTTCAGTTGTCAAGACATCGGTAATCTTATTGATGGATTCATCAAGATATTTAAGTTGGAGAGCTATTGTTTGTCAGAGGATGTGGAGATGTCGAAATCCTTAGAACATGGGAGCATCATTTTCTGGCAAAAGATATGGGATGAGTTAGAGCTATCGAAAATAATCAAAAGTCAAGTGAAAAAGAAGTACAAGAGGGTTAAGCTTGAAGTAGAGAAATATGTGGAAACGATGGTGATCAATCGTTGCGTTGATCCGTTAAGTAAGCTCGGAGTAACGAGATGGATAGAAAGGACATGTTACAAGGAGATGAAGGGATATAAACATCTGCCTCTTGATGTTACCTATTTTTACAGAAGTATGGATCATCTGTTAAAAATAAAGGATGAGTTAGAGCTTGC
>JAQYWL010000112.1 GCA_030145035.1 Desulfobacteria bacterium
AAAAGGTGTCAGGTTTCGGGTTTCAGGCCCGCCCTGGCGCGACATGCTTACTATGGGCTATAAGCGAATAAATCCAGGTCTGGGCCAGGGTGTCAGGATTGAGAAACTTAAAGAGCTGAAACCCCTGGCCCAGACCTGGATTGGTGCTTTGGTATTCCATCGGAGACACCGAAGCGCCAGGGCAGGCTGAACACTGACACCTGGCCATTGAACTCAATAACCAACAATCTTGATTTACACCCATCATCAATCATCAATCATCAATCATCAATCGTCAATCCTAAGGCTGTTTCAAAAAACGCCATTTATTGCTGTGCGCAGCATATCAACATGATGCGCAGATCCATCACATTTGTGTTGGTTGGTCCGGTCTTGACAAGGTCCCCAAGCTTTTCAAAAAAATGATAGGCATCGTTGTCGAACAAGAAATCCGCAGGGTTCAGCCCCAGGGCTTGAGCCCTTTGAATGGTCCGGCTGTCAGCAACAGCACCGGCCGCATCGGTCGGACCGTCGGTCCCATCCGTGCCGGCGCTCAACACCACGATCCCTTCCCGGCCCTTCATACCTGCCTGTGCCGGAACGGCAGACAGGCCCATGGCTGCAGCAAGCACAAATTCCTGGTTGCGCCCCCCTAACCCCCGGCCCGTGATCGTTACCGTGGTCTCACCACCTGACAGGACGCAGGCGGGAGGGGAAAGGGGGTGGCCACTTTTCAAGATCTCTTTGGCTATGCCGGCGTGGACACGGGCAACCTCTCTGGTCTCCCCTTCAATCATGGTTGAAAGCACCAGCGTATGATATCCCACGCTACGGGCCTTCTTTTCAGCAGCCACCACGCACGCCAGGTTGCTTCCCACGATTACGCTTTGTGTGCGGGTAAACACGGGATCTGCCGGCTTTGGGGTCTCAGGAACCTTTCCATCAATGCCTTTCCGGATATGATCCAAAACAGTTTCAGGCACCTTTTCACGGATGCCGTATTTGTCAAAGATGTTCATGCAATCCTGAAAGCTACTGGAATCCGGCACTGTGGGGCCTGAGGCGATCACATCCAGGTCGTCTCCCACCACGTCTGAAAGTATCAGGGAGATCAGGGTTGCGGGGTACGCCGCCCGCGCCAGGTCACCTCCTTTGACCCTGGATATGTGCTTGCGCACCGCATTGATCTCATGAATTGTAGCCCCACAGGCAAGAAGGACTTTTGTGGTATCCTGCTTGTCCTGAAGGCTGAGCCCTTCGGCAGGAAGTGGAAGGAGGGCCGACCCGCCACCCGAGATCAGACATAGCACCATGTCTCCTTTTTCCGCCCTGGAGGCCAGGTCCAGGATATCACGGGCCCCTTCCAAGCCTGCCTCATCCGGCACCGGATGGCCTGCTTCGATGACTTTTACGCGATTCAGTCTGGCCAGATGACCGTATTTCACATTAATGAGACCTTCGGTGATCCTGTCCCCCAGGGTCTCCTCCACAGCCCTGGCCATGGGTGCCCCGGCCTTTCCTGCCCCTATCACATAGATGCGCTCAAATTCGGCAAGGTCATAGACCTTCTGGTGGACAAGGAGCCGGTTGCCTTCCCGCCTGCAATACTGTTTGACGGCTGCTTCAGGTTCCACGGCCTGAACCCCTGCCCGGAAGATATCAAGCGCATCCTTTCGCATTTGGGCAAGATCCCTCGATTGCGGATTGCGGATTGCGGATTGCGGATTGCACATCATTTTCATGGAAATTAACCTCGTTATCCGCCTACTGCGGATTAATCCGAGAAATTTGAAATTGAGGATATCTCACCTTAACGGGTTGCTCTGTCCTTCTAACAATTCAGGGGGTAGAGATTGCTTCGTCGCTCCGCCCCTCGCAATGACCAAGAGAATGGTTTTCCAAATCCGAAATCCGCATTCCGAAATCCGAAATCCTAGAGGTTTCCCACTGCTGCCAGGTAAATAACAGTCTCTTCCTCCCCATCAATTCTAAGTATCTGGTTGATCTCCTCATCATAAAAGGCCCCTATGCAGCAGCACCCCAGGCCCATGGCCGTAGCAGCAACCTGGAGATTTTGACCAATGTGGCCGGCGTCCATAAAGACATAGCGAATGCACCGGTTTCGATATTTCCACATGGCGCGCAGCACAATAGCCGTCCATATGAAAAGCACGGCTCCCCGCCCCACTATGGCCTGGTCCAGTGCAGCGCGGGTCAGGTGCTCGCCGAAGTTGCCTTGCCCAATCTCCTCTAAGGCAAAATCGAGCACATTAAAGTGATAGATGCCCTGTTTCAGGTCTGAAACACGGTGGATGCTAAGGTAGGTCTCCACAGGGTAAAGGGCACCGGCCGAAGGGGCCGTTCTAAACTGATAGTCACGGGCCGAAAGTGTGATGCCCTGGGCAGCCCAGAGCAGGGTTGCCAGGGTTGTCATGCTGATGGGGTCAGGGGTGTATCGCCTCCTGGAGCGTCGTTGATTTAAGATGCTCCACAGGCTTTCTGTTTTTTCAAAGGCGGGTTTTGGTAAAGCGATCCTGGCGGCCTCCGGATAGTTCTTGTAGACAGGGGGTCTTGGGATCGGCCCCAGGTCATCTCTGCGAAGAATCGACTCGCGGTCATATTTCGTTTCTTTCAGGTATTGATAGGCAATCCCGTCTTTATATGACATCATGGCGAGCCTCCTGCAAAACGAAGCTTTCTCTGGAGGATGAAAGTACACGGGTAAAGTCTTATCTTTATACTATGATCCGAGCATTGTCAATTTCCGAAAACGATTCCGTTCTCTCTTGACACACAAGCCACCTCTTGCCATAATTTCATATGTCAAAATCAAATTCTGTAACATTTTAGTTCGTTGAAAACATTTAGGCTCGCTTTTTCAATAGGCTAAATTGATACCAAATTCTTAGTTGATGCAACGTGTTCAGACTTCCGTTCTCACCTTTGGATAGTCTATGCCGTTTTCTACAGCTAACTAGTGCCCATCCACAAACTCCCCCTCCCCTCGCGGGAGGGGGTTGGGGGGAGGGGGGAGGGGGAATGCATTGACAACTCAGCGGAATCCCATATCTTTTTCACCCCCACCCTAACCCTCCCCCGTCAAGGGGGAGGGAATATAGGTATTTCTGGACGGACACTAACCGTCACTTGAATAGAGGGGTTTGAGATTGATGAATGACCTGGAAAAGCTGCGGGTCCTTCTGGTCCGCTGGGTGGAGCACAACCTCGAACACGCACAGGAGTTCCGACAATGGGCTCGGCGTGCTGAGGAGTCTGGATCTGAGGAAGCCGCTTCAAAACTCGAGGCCGCGGCTCAGGAAATGAAGGTCTTGAATAACAGTCTCCAGACTGCTCTGGAGCTACTCGGAGGACCGCTAGAACACGACCATTGAGATCCGGTATTATGAAATTGGCCATTAGCGGAAAAGGCGGGGTAGGGAAAACGACTTTTGCCGCCCTGCTAATAAAGACATTGAGTGAAAAAGGCAAGCGGGTTTTAGCCATAGACGCTGATCCCGATGCCAACCTGGCGGCGGCCCTGGGCATCCCCACTCCCGAATCGATCGTCCCCATTTCCGATATGAAGGATTTGATTCAGGAACGAACAGGGGCCAAAGTTGGATCGGTTGGAGCATTTTTCAGGCTGAACCCCAAAGTGGACGACCTGCCGGAGAAATGCTCGGTCGAGGTGGACCACATCAAATTCATGAGGCTGGGCGGGGTGAAAAAGGGCGGGGGCGGATGTATCTGCCCGGAAACTTCTCTATTGAAAGCCCTAATTGCTCATATTCTTTTGGCACGAGACGAAGTCGTGGTCATGGACATGGAGGCGGGAATCGAGCACCTGGGCCGGGGTACAGCTTCCGCCATGGACAAGCTGATAGTGGTGGTGGAACCGGGGCGAAGAAGCGTGGAAACGGCTCACAATATTAAGAGGCTGGCTACGGAGATCGGCCTTACCAGAATCTTTCTGGTTGGAAACAAAATCCGGGGAAAGGCGGATCAAGAATTCCTGGAAAAGTATGTAACCGGCTTTAACTGGCTCGGTTTTCTACCCTACGATGAAGAAATTATCGAGGCTGACCTGACTGGGCAATGCCCCTACGATAGAGACACGCTGGCCAAGGAAGTGGTGCGGGAGATGGT
Source organism: Desulfobacteria bacterium (assembly GCA_030145035.1). Lineage (GTDB taxonomy): Bacteria > Desulfobacterota > Desulfobacteria > Desulfobacterales. Next base: position 4,126 of record JAQYWL010000112.1, read on the forward strand.
TCATTCATTTATAACAGGAACAAGCGCCTAAGCGATACGATTTCTTCTGTCCCCCTTTAGTGCCCCCCGAAACTCTCCCCTTCCAAAAAGACTTTCAAATACCGCAATATTATGCAATGTAACGATTGATGACTTATCATTCGCTTAATAGGGATAGACTTTTGTTAATTTTGAGAATCTATAAAAAGATATATATTCCTCAGGTTTCGGGTTTCAGGGGAGAACGCAGTGACAACGATGAACCCCTCCCTCAAGGCTGGCCCGTACCCGAGGATTGAGGTGTCAGGTGTCAGGTGTCAGG
>JAQYWL010000267.1 GCA_030145035.1 Desulfobacteria bacterium
AAAGCTGAAAGCTGAAAGCTGAAAGCTCATAGCTGCCCCAGTCTTCACACAAAAAGCCGCCCAGGGATTGACTCCCGAGCGGCTTTTCGTTTTTCTCTTGCTTTAGCAAATTATCTCAGGTATACTTATTTAACAAAAATATTCAACGACTATACTCGACATGATTTACTGGGAACTCTTAAAGATCCGAAAACCCTTTTTCTCTCTCGAAGATGTTGCCCATGCCCTTGGCCTTCAGGCAGCATCAGCGGCAGTGTTGTGCAGCCGGTATGTGAAGAAGGGGTTGTTGACACGGCTGAAAAGGGGGCTATATGTGCGAACAGAACAATTAGCACATCTGGGTCAAATGGACCTCTTTCGCATTGCCAACTTTCTACAGGTGCCTTCCTACATATCCCTGGTGACTGCACTTTCTTATCACGGCATTACCACACAGGTGCAAAGAGGCTTTTTCGAATCGATTTCCATAAAACGAACAAGGAGATTTGAGGCGGGGAACTTCGCCTTTCATTACACGAAAATCAGACCTGATCTTTACAGAGCCTATGAGAAAACGGAAGGCGTATTTATTGCCCTTCCGGAAAAGGCCCTTTTGGATTCTTTCTACCTTGCTTCCATTGGGCGTTATTCCCTGGATCTGGCCTCCCTTGATTTGACAAAGGTTAAGGAGGAAGTGCTGAGAGAACTTTCTCGTCTATTTCCTCCAAGAACCAAAAAATACGTGGAGCGTTATGAGCTTAATATCTTCTCCTCATAATAGTTTCATGAAAAAAACATATGCATTATTCTATCTTATTTTGCTAGAACTAAGGAGAATCATCTTCAGGGTAAAGTATTTTGTAGAAGTTGATGTAACAGATAACTGCAATCTCAGGTGTAAGCACTGCTATCATTTTCATGGCAAAGATGATTTTAAGACAAAGGAATTATCTCTGGATGTCTGGAGGAAAAGATTCAATGACCTTCACAAAGCAGGGATAAGATTCATTCTTCTGGTCGGTGGAGAACCTGCACTCAGGTATGATGTTCTTATGCTGGCCGACAAGATTTTTCCTTTTGTTTATGTAATCACTAATGGGACAATAAAGATACCCAAAGAATTTAATCATTTATTGTTTGTTTCCTTGGACGGTATGCAAGAAAAAAATGATTCAGTGAGAGGGAAGAGGGTTTTTTCAAAAGTAATTAAAAATTATTCAGAGGATAAGCGTGTTGTTATCAATATAACAATAACGAAGGATAATTACAAAGAGCTCGAGGATATTCTCAAGATAGCAAAGGAAAATGGTTTCAGGGGTGTTGTGTGCAACATATATACACCTCCAATCGGTGAGCGCAGTCCCATGTTTATAACAAAAGAAGAGAGAAAACCCATAATAAATGAATTGAAACGAGTAAAATCATTGTATCCAAGTTGTTTTCTTTTGAGTATGGAGATGATAAAATGGTATGAATACCCGGACCATAGTGGTTCATGTCACTGGGGTGATGAGGTATTACATTTTGATGTTTCATGGAACATGAGAAGATGCTTTGCAAATGCAGACTGTTCCAATTGCGGATGCCTGGCAGGATCCATTCAAAATCCCCTGAGAATGCTGAAGTCTCCCATAGAGATGATGAAATTAGTTTAAGAGGGTTGTATTTGGTAGGAGTCGGGATTAGGAGCCCATCCGTAAAACGTCTCGGAATTTCTACAACCTATTGAATGTATAAGCTTTTTGAGGCTTGGATTTTTGCCTCGTGCCGGAATGATGCCTGCCCGCCATTGCCACGTACGCTCGCATTGAAACCGTATCCTGTACCAGGCGTTGGCAGGCGGGGAATGTTGGACACGAAGTGAAGCTTGCGCTCATATTGGAACGATGGTTTTTGGCGGAAGTATGTCATTTGTTGACTTGCCTGTGAAGAGGGGTTTTGACAGTAGCCCACTATCCCATTTTTCCAGAACCCATTATTCCAGTATTCCATTATTCCAATTGTGAGCGAAGCGAACTAACTTGGCTTAAAGGTATGTGATCAGAGGATAATCATATGAAAAATGAAAAAGGGTTGTATTATTATCCTTTCCCCCAAAACAAGCGCGTTCGCATGTATGTGCGTGAAGCCGAGGGCACTATCTGCTTCAGACTCTGGAATGCAGACGACCCTGAACTGTGGGAGAAACACGGCTGGGTACCTTACGGCGCGATCAAAAAAGCCTCGGCCATCTATAAACGCAATAACTTTGACCCGAACCAAGCCTACGACATCAAAGTGGCGGAGATGCTGCTTGAGGAACACAGGTAAAGGCAATTGTTCATCTTTTTGCTGGCCTCCAGCCAAAGCCGTGTCTTACCTGTACGCCTGCGGCCGACAAGTGACCATTGACATCTTTATTGGAACGATTTGGGCGGCAACCTGTAAAAACCTGAGCCACCTTGACCATTTAACGGAGTAATGATATAGAATAATGAAACTTAGTTGCGCTTCGCCCAAATCGGAGAATTGGAGTCCGGAACCGAAAAAGAACTAATCACCCCATGAACAGCTTCGCGTTCGACGGGGCAATCCAAAATCCAAAATCCAAAATACTGTAGGATGTATCTCTCTCACTACAATTTTGTCGAAAAGCCATTTCAGATAACCGCGGATCCGAAGTTCCTGTGGCTGGGCGAAAAGCATCAAGAGGCCCTGGCTATGTTGAAGTATGGCGTGCTTCATAGTAAAGGGCTGGTCTTGCTTACCGGTGATGTGGGTACGGGTAAAACGACACTGATCAATGCCCTGCAAAGGGATCTTGACAGCAATATCATTGTTGCAACCGTTGCAGACCCGAATCTGGAGACACTCGAATTTTTTGGTTTTCTTGCATCGGCCTTCAAAATCGAAGGCGAATTCACAAAAAAGGTCGATTTTCTTACAAACTTTACGGACTTTTTGAATAATGCCTACGCAAATGACAAAAAGGTATTGCTGATCATTGATGAGGCTCAGAAGCTTTCAACAGAACTCCTTGAGGAGATCCGGATGCTGTCTGACATAGAAAAGGAAAATACAAAGCTGTTAAACATATTCTTTGTGGGACAGAATGAATTTGCAAAAACATTAAAAGAGTCCAGGGCACTCAGGCAGAGGATTGCGATAACACACCAAATCGACCCGTTAACAGAAAACGAAACAGCGGAATATATCAAATACCGCTTGAAGCTTGCCGGCACCGAGGAAGAAATCTTTACCGGAAAAGCGATTCGTGGAATATATGCTTTTTCTCGCGGCAACCCGCGTCTCATCAATATCATCTGCGATCATGCCCTGTTGACCGGCTATGTGAGAGGCCTCAAAACTATTAACCCCGCAATCGTAAAGGAGTGCGCACAAGAGCTCACCATCCCGGGTGAAACTACGTCGGACCACTTTCAAGCGCAGCCCTTTGCAGACAAACGGGAAAGGAAGCCCCTGCGAAGGCTGGCCCTTTACGCCGCCTGCTTGCTGCCAATTATCGCGTTTTGCGGATACCTCGTTAACGCCCTGGTGTTCCGCGATCATATCCAAGACCTCAAGAATTATGACGGTCATAAGATCGCTTCCACCCCCACCAAACCCTCCCCCTCCAAGGGGGAGGGTTTGGGTGGGGATAATGGTGAACCACTACGGGATGTCAAGGGTCAAGAATCGATTGACGATACCAGCAGACCACAAGCATACCGGGCCGATGTAGTTATATTGGAAGAAGGCCGTGTCGATGCGGTTGTCTCAAAAGAAGACATGACCGATACCGGTGGACGAAATTCAACCGTAACAGTTCAGGGGGTGAGAAAAACCGGAGGAGAAGAACCTTTGCTCTCCGGTGATGTAAAGCTGATTATTCCCTTTGGCTACAATGATAGTGAGCCCAAAGAAAAGGCATTCGATACCCTTGACAGGGTTGCTGCCGTCATGGTCGAAAACCTTGACATGGAAATCGTCGTGAAAGGTCACGCCGATACGTCAGGCCCACCACCTTACAACAAAAACCTTTCTGAATTGAGGGCGAACAGCGTGAAAAAATACCTTGTGGCAAAGGGAATCAGCCCCCTTAGAATACAGACCATCGGCATGGGAGAGCAAAACCCGCTCAAGCCGAATACGAGCTGGGCAGGCCGTAGGGCCAATCGGCGAGTTGAAATTGAGGTGCAGCGGTAACTCTGACCGATGAAATCCGTGTTTTTTCCGGCACAAAACTGTAAAGACAATCACGAAAACACCCCAGTACGATAGTTCCTACCTACGGGGCAGGCGAAAGAACGAAAACACGAAAGAGATGTTAAAAACTTGATTCTTAGGGTTTATTTCGTGCTTTCGTACTTTCGTGTTTTCGTGATAAATCTATTTTTTTGGTTGCGGCTTGTCCGGGTTAGGTATAGACCCAACAAACGGAGGCTCAAATGAGGTTTTCTGACCATAGTTTCTGCCGAACGGTTTTGTTTCCCCTCTTGTTGCTCGTGTTGCTGTCGTGCAGCCGCGACCCGGCTGAGACACGCGCCAAACATATGAACCGTGGGGACGCGTACTTTGAGAAACAGGAATTCAAGAAAGCGATCATTGAATACAAGAACGCGGTTCAGGCAGAACCCAAATTCGCCCGCGGGCATTATCAGCTTGCCCTTGCCTATCTGAGAACAGGGCAGCCGAGGGAAGCGTTCGCGGAATTTTCCAGAACCGTTGATCTTAATCCTGAAAATCTGGACGCTCAGCTCAAATTGGGTCAGTTCTATCTCCTTGCCAAGAAACCCGAAGAGGCAGCCGAAAAGGCAGCCCTTGTCCTGAAAAAAGAACCGGAAAACATCGAGGCCTTATTCTTGCAGATGGGGGTGC
>JAQYWL010000565.1 GCA_030145035.1 Desulfobacteria bacterium
TCACCTTTATCTCCCTTATCACCTTTGTCTCCCTTGTCCCCTTTCGGCCCCTGAAGATTACCTTTCTCAATATCTTTTCTCAAGTCTTTGACGGTCGTTCTGAGCTGTATTACCTGGCCAAATGCAATAACACCAAGAATACCAAACACAAATCCTAGAATCGCAAATGCACCCATTTTGCCCCCTCCTTGATGGTTGGATATACAAGTTATAAAATCGCCTTGCGATTTTATGTAACGCGGCTTCGCCGCTCCAAAAAAGGAAATTCCTATACAATCAAGTTAGTTCGCTTCGCTCACAATTGGAATGTTGGCCCGCCCTGGCGCGACTTGCCTGGAATAAGCTGCTATCGCCATAATGTTTCGGAATTGGCGTCCGCTGAATTCTTGGCCATGCAATTCAGGTCTGGGCCAGGGAATAATGGCCCGCCCTGGCGCGACACGAGAATAATAACCGGTGCCATGTAAAAACCCGGTCTGGGCCAGGGAATGTTGGAATAATGGGTTCAGCGGTAAACAGCCCATTTTTAAATTCTTGTTTTTATCCAATTTTTACCAATATAGCATTATTACAGACTCGCAAAATCTCGCAAAACCCAATATTCCATTATTCTCTCCGAGGCGTAGGCTCATGCTTCTACGAGCCGGAGGCCAACATTCCATTATTCCATGAGCGGGACGAATTAAGAATTACAAAAACCCCTTTAACTTCAACAACTTGCAGAAATTCCGAGACGTAGCTATATGAACGAGATTACCACGTGCATCTGGATAATCTATATAAATCATGATGTCAAGGAATTTTGCGTAAGAACTTGCTCTTTAAGCAAGGAATTTAGGGACTTCGCCCCAATCTGAGGGTCCCTGCCAAAGCGGATCTCTGGACCCTTGCTCAGCACAGCTCGAACCACAGGTGGAGGGGTACCTACGGTGTCGTCCATTGAGACACTATCCCAAATTATGCGCGAGAGACCTCCCCAAAATGTTGTTCTTAAGGTCTGTAGCGGGATTGGGTGAGTGCGCAAGATTTTTCCTTGACAAGGGCAGGTAGTTGCGTATAGAAGGTGTTTCCAAGGAAGGTTGAGGAAAAAGCATGCACGGTTACCCAAAAAACCAACTGCAAAAAAGCAACTGGTATTGGTGGTGGAGCTCCGGAGGGGTTTATCCGCCGCTTGACAGGTAACCGGTATTTCCGGTAAGAATCCGAAGCCGTGGGTAAGCTCCTTGCCTACGGCTTTTTGTTTCAGGGCCGTGGGTCTCTGAAGTGCCCGCGGCTTTTTTTATCCGCCTTGGCCAGAGTGGTCAGTGAATCCAAGCAGCAAACCTGAACTTAGGGGCTTCGCCTCAATTGGCCTCCGGCCCGTAGGGCCTACGCCCTGGAGGAAGTGATGGAGTACTGGAGTGATGGTTTTAAAGGAATAAGAAAATAACTTTTTCCGCTTTTACTATCCATTACTCCAACACTCCATTACTCCAACACTCCATGATTTCATGTGAATGGCATAAATAGATTGCCACCAAAGAACTATGATTTCAAAGAGTTGTAGAAATTCCGAAACGTTTTTAGGAGGCTTATGGTGATTCACCCCGCCAAAGAAGAATTCCTTCGGCTGGCACGCCGGTGCAATGTCATTCCCGTCTTCAAGGAGCTGACAGCAGATATTGAAACACCCATCAGCCTCTTCAAGAAGGTGGCTCAGGAGCCCGAGTCTTTTCTTTTGGAAAGCGTAGAAGGTGGCGAGCGTTGGGGCAGGTACAGTTTCATCGGCCATCGCCCTCGGCTCGTGATAAGAATATGGGGTGAGGAGATTGAGGTCAGCCGCGGCAACGATCAGTGCACTCGATTAAGGGCACAGCCGTTCGCCTATCTCAAGGATCTAATGGATGACTTTCGTGCAGCGGCTATGACTGGCCTGCCCCGATTCTTCGGGGGGCTTGTGGGGTACATCAGCTACGATATGGTGCGCTTCTTCGAACGCTTGCCGGATTCCAAACCAGACGATGTGGGGATGCCGGACGTCACTTTCATGATGCCGGAGCAGGTGATTATCTATGACAACCTGACCCAAACTATCAAGGTGGTGGCTAATTGCTACGTGTCGGAATATGCCAACCCCGCGGATGCCTATGATGAGGCGGTCGAGCAGATTAAGAAGACCGAAAAACTGATCCATGTCTCCATGCCATCTCAAGCGAGACCAAGAAGTCCGCGGCAAGTTCAGGCCTTGACGGCGAATATGGCTCGGAGTCGATTCGAAAATATAGTCAGCCGGGCTAAGGAATACATCGAGCAGGGCGATGCCATCCAGGTGGTTCTGAGTCAGCGTTTTGATGCAGACCTTCGTGTTGAGCCTTTTGAGATTTACCGGGCCCTCAGACGGGTGAACCCATCTCCGTATATGTACTACCTGCAATTCAACGGCGAGATCATCATCGGCGCCTCTCCCGAGGTTCTGGTCCGCCTGGAAGACGGCCGTGTGGCGTTGCGCCCCATAGCCGGCACCCGGCCACGGGGTAAAGATGCCGAGGATGATCAGCGTTTGGAGGATGAGCTACGTGCTGATCCCAAGGAGCGGGCAGAGCACCTAATGCTGGTGGACCTGGGTCGAAACGATGTGGGCCGTGTGGCCGCTGTCGGCACGGTTGAGGTTAAGGACTTCATGGTGGTTGAGCGGTATTCGCATGTGATGCATCTGGTATCGCACGTGGAAGGAGATCTGGCGTCCGGTCTCGATATGTTTGATGTTCTGCGTGCCTGTTTTCCGGCCGGCACGGTTTCCGGAGCTCCCAAGGTGCGAGCCATGGAAATCATCGACGAACTGGAGCCCACGCGACGGGGGCTTTATGCAGGCGCAGTCGGCTACTTCGGTTTTTCCGGCAACATGGATTTTTGTATCGCCATCCGCACACTCCTTGTGCGAGATAGCCGTGTCTACCTTCAGGTAGGTGCAGGGATCGTCGCTGAATCGGACCCAGCCCTGGAGTATGAGGAGACTGTGAACAAAGGTAAGGCCCTGGTCAAGGCCTTGGAGATGGCCAATAGCGGATTGGTGTAGTTTGGAGGGTTTGAAACTTGATCCTGATGATCGATAACTATGACTCGTTTACGTATAATCTCGTTCAGTACCTGGGCATATTGGGTGCCGAAGTAGAAGTGCGACGCAATGATCAAATCAGTTTGGAGGAGATCGAAACCATGGCGCCCGAACGGCTGGTTATCTCGCCGGGGCCTGGCGTCCCACAGTCGGCGGGAATCATTATCCCCGTGATCCAGCGCTTCTATCGGCAGTTGCCTATCCTTGGTGTCTGCTTGGGACACCAGGCTGTGGCTGTTTCTTTTGGTGGCCGTGTGGTACGTGCTGCCCGGCTCATGCACGGCAAGGTTTCAAAGATTTACCATAACAGCCGGGATGTTTTTCGTGATGTGCCCGATCCTTTTACTGCCACCCGTTACCATTCTCTGGCTATTGAACGTGAAAGTCTTCCATCCTGCCTGGAGGTCTCGGCAGAGGCAGAGGATGGCGAGATTATGGGGCTGAGGCACCGGGACTACCCGGTGCATGGGATACAGTTTCACCCGGAATCTATTCTCACTCAGGAGGGGATGCGTATTTTGCAGAACTTTCTAACTCTTTAGAGAAAGCCGATTTCCTAACGCGGACAAGTGGGAACCAAATAGAAACTTGATAAATTTCGAAACTCGAAATCCGAAGCACGAAACAAATACAAATGACCAAAGCACAAAATCCCAAACAGCATGATTTAGAGGATCATGCAGTTTCATTCGCAAGAAAGAAGGTGCCGCGAAAGAGTGAATAACGTTTTGAAAATTTGATATTTGAATTTCGAATTTGTTTCGAATTTCGATATTCGGATTTCGGGTTTCTCTAGTATGGTGATAAACTTTCTGCCGAAAAAACACGATTTTGGAACAAAGGTACTAAATGCACGAACATCGCAAGCGGAGGAGATCATGCTGAAGCAAGCTATCCGGAAAGTGGTGGACCGCTCAAACCTGAGCGAAGAGGAGATGGAAGCTGCCATGGAAGTGATCATGAGCGGCCAGGCCACTCCGGCCCAGATCGGCGCCTTCATAACCGCCCTTCGTCTCAAAGGCGAGACCATTGAGGAGATCACGGGTGCTGCACGTGTCATGCGGCGAAAGGCGACCCGTATCCGGATCGACAACGCCCTGACCAACATAGACCGCGACGAAATCAACCTGGGCCCGGAAACGGTCGTTGATACTTGTGGCACCGGCGGCGATGGCACCAACACGTTTAATGTTTCCACCACCACGGCCTTTGTGGTGGCCGGGTGTGGCCTGCGGGTGGCCAAGCACGGAAACCGTTCAGTATCGAGCCTCTGCGGCAGCGCCGACGTGATTGAAAGTTTGGGAGTGAATCTGAACGTACCGCCTGCTGTGGTTGAGAAGTGTCTCAACCAGGTGGGCCTCGGCTTTTTATATGCCCCGGCCCTGCATGGTGCCATGAAGTATGCCATCGGACCTCGTCGGGAGATCGGCATCCGCACCATTTTCAACATCCTCGGTCCTCTGACCAATCCGGCGGGGGCGAACGTTCAGGTGCTCGGTGTCTACGAAAAGGAGCTTACGCCGGTTCTGGCCGAGGTCTTAAACAAGCTGGGCACGCGCAGTGCCTTTGTGGTCTACGGCGAAGACAGCCTTGATGAAATCAGCATCACCGGCAAAACCCAGGTGAGCGAGTTGAAGAACGGCCAGGTTACCACCTACACCATTGAACCGGAAGACTTTGACTTACCTCGCGCCAACCTGAATGACATCCGGGGTGGCGATGTTCAGGAAAATGCCGGCATTGTCCTGAGCGTGCTTCAGGGTGAGCCGGGGCCCAGGAGAGACATGGTGCTTCTTAATGCTGCCGCTGCCCTCGTGGCAGCAGGGCGAGCAGCCGATTTTCCGGACGGGATCACCCGGGCCGCTGAGGCCATTGATGCCGGGAGAGCCCTGGAGAAGCTTGAGGGAATGAAGGCAATCACCAATGAGTACAAAAAAAGGATGTAACATTTAGGTCTTTGAAGACACGGTCGCTGCAA
>JAQYWL010000337.1 GCA_030145035.1 Desulfobacteria bacterium
ATGGCGCATGGCGCATGGAGCATGGAGCATGGAGCATGGAGCATGGAGCAAAGCGCATAGAGCATAGAGCATAGAGCATAGAGCATAGAGCACAGAGCATAGAGCACAGAGCACAGAGCACAGAGCACAGAGCATAGAGCACAGAGCACAGAGCATAGAGCACAGAGCATAGAGCATGAAGCATAGAGCAGGCTTTGGCATTTGGCTCAACGCGGATTAGTGGGAAAAAGACTTCGCATACGGCACGCAAATCCGTTGTAGGGTCGGGTTTTACACCCGACCGGGATTGCGGTGGCATATAAAATGCTACCCTACGTGGGAACTCTATGCGCCATGCGCTATGCGAACACTGAGGAGGTCAAAACATGCGCAAGCTAAATTTCAATATCGGCGTCGGGATTTTGACGTTTGTACTGACAATAATGGGGGCATTCCATGGGCGGGCGGCTGAAAAGAAGATAACCGTTGGAAACAAGAATTTTACGGAACAGTATGTTGTCGGTCAACTAATCAAGCAGTTGTTAGAGGATCGCGGCTTCAAGGTTAAGATGAGATCGGATCTTACCTCCATGGCCCTTAGAGCCGGAATGGAATCTGGCGACATTGATATCTGTGCTGACTATACAGGGACAGCCTGGATGGTTCACCTGAAACGCCAGTACAAGCCGGGCACCGGTCATAACGAGATTTATCAGCTTGTAAAAGGGAAAGACAAGAGCAATCATTTTATCTGGCTAGATCCGATATGGAACAACAACGCCTATGCTATGGCATCCCGGCCTGAATTCGCCAAAAAACACAAATTGACGACCCTATCCGATTTGGCAGGGCTCTATCGAAAAAGGGAAGGAAAGATCGAAACCTTTGTCGATTTCGAATTCTCGGTTCGCCCAGACGGGCTGCCCGCTTTGGAAAAGTTCTACGACTTCAGAATAGCTAAGAGTACCCTCAGGACCGGAACCCCTGGAGCTTCACTGATCGCTTTGAAACGACGCAAGACCCATATCGCAATGGTCTTCGGTACCGACGCTTCCATCGCCAAATATGGCTGGCATGTATACTCAGACGACAAGTCTTTCTTCCCGCCGTATGATTTGACTCCTTATGTCGGAAAGGATGCCCTCGATAAATATCCAGAGATCGCAGACATTCTCAATAAGCTGGTAGCTACCTTTTCCGGAGGAGGCAAACTTGCTACTCCTGAGATTGTGGCCGAATGTCAAAAGGTCTGGCAGAAGCTCAATGCTGAGGTAGACATCGAGAGGATGGAACCAACCGAAGTTGCCCATCAATACCTCCGTGAACATGGTTTGATCAAAGACTGGAAGAATCTAAGAGGGGAAACACGGAGAATAGGGAAATGATGGGAGGGCGGAAATAACGGGCAAAGAGAATTTGGTCACCAAGGGTAACAGCACACACGAACATGGAACAAGCTGGCAAGAGAGAACATTGACAGGACCTGGGTCTTGTGGGGTGGCAACGCTTGTAAGCGAGACGGCAGATAAAATCTGTACGCGATACCGCCCTTATTCCAGGGGTTTCTTCCAAATGAACGAGACACATGTGTGTAGTCTCCTGCTCTGTCGCCAGTTCACAACTCCCCTTCGCAGTTTCTTTGTATCGGAAGACTGCCATCGGGAAGCTTTAGGGATCACACGATCTCAATTAACTCGATTAAGAAATCTCTCTATTTTTGCTTTTTGTTTCAGTTTTTCAATATACAGACTGACTTCTTTCTTTACTTTCTCCTGCTTTAGATATTGCCCTATCTTATCTTTCACGTCCTCGTAAGCGATCGTACTTTTAGGTTTTTTGTCCACGACCTTAATCAGGTGGTATCCGAATCTGGTCTCCACGATGTCGCTCGCTTCGCCCGAATTCAAAGCAAAAGCCGCTTCTTCAAAAAGCTTCACCATTTGGCCCCGCTTAAAGTAGCCCAGGTCTCCACCTTTGGCACTGCTGGGGCATTGGGAAAACTCCTTGGCAAGAGCAGCAAAATCTTCACCTTTGTGCAGCTTCTGCTGGATCTTTTCAATTTTCTTGCGTGCTTCAGCTTTCTGCGATGCGTCCCCTTTGTGATCAACGCTGACTAAAATGTGGCTGGCCCGGACCTGCCCAGGTTGTTTGAAAAAATCCGGGTTACTATCATAGTAGGCTTTAATTTCCTTGTCGGAAACCGTAACTTTTTGAACAAATTCCTTATCGATGAATCTTTGAATGGCCATCCCCCGCATGAACTCCGATTTCACGTTGGCTTCAGACAGATTCATCTCACTCAATGCATTCTTGAATTCAGCCTCACCGGGGAATCGTTTCTTCAGTGTCTCCAACTGTTCCTTCACTGCCGTCTCGTTAACCTTGATTCCCTTCTTTTGGCTTTCCTGATAGAGCAACTCACGCTCGATAAGCTGTTCAAGGGTTTCCTTCTTGATTGCTGATAACTGGGAATCGGTGAGCGGCTTTCCCGTGCTGGAAGACCGCCGCTGGGCTATCCGCATCTCCCTGTCAAACTTCGCCTGGGTGATTACTGATCCGTTAACCACCGCAACTTTATTTTCTGAAGTGTTCTTTTCTGCTGTCACTAACGGCGAGAAAACTAGTGTCAGAACCAAAGCCGTTAATAGTGCCCAAAGCCATCTTCTACGTTTTGCTTGCATCCAAATTTCTCCTTTCCAATGTTGCAAAACCTGATAACCTGGTGTCTTATTCAGGGACTGTGCGAGAAATGGAGTCGCGTGTCAAGCAAAGGTGCGTCCAAATACATGGTTGTTCAGGATTATCCCGTCAGGCTTGTGAAGGATGCCGACGGCAGAGATGCTGTCGTTATCAAGATACTCGTTCGGTACCCCAGACTCGCAATTGAAGGTGTCTTGCCACGATCTTTACACGCGAAATGACCAATTTGAGTGAAGATATGTAAATCAAATCATAAAATCTGTCAAGGTATACGCCTTTGTCGCCCCGCAGACTGCTTCGTTGACACGCATCTTCGGTGGTTTTAGTGTATCCTTCTTCGTGTAGCTGAAAAGGCAAAATACAATGGTACAAACACGATATTTTTTTCTGTTAGTTCAGCATAAGGGCGTGTGGAAAGCACAATACCTTTTGGAGAGTTTTGATACGTTTCTAAGAAGAGATGCAAGCTTTTCAGCCTGCCGGAAGCTCCGCGAAAGATTCCTGCATTGACCCGGTTTCGACATAGGCCGCTACACTTTCGGGCATCCCTCCTACAAAAAAATACCGGCGGAGTTCCTCACAAAGAAATTCGTGGATTGTTTGGGAAACAGTTCCCGGGGAGCCATACCTCCGCCAATTTCATTTTTGCCTTGACAATCCGTAGCTCATTCATTACAATTAGCGACATGAATCTCCTGATGGACGCCGACTGCTTGATTAAACTCACAAAAGCCGGTTTGAAGGAACTCGTTGGGAGCAAAGACGTCATATTTATCCCTCAGGTGGTTCAAAGAGAGGTTGTTGATGCCGGCAAGGACAAAGGATGCGCTGATGCGTTCGTGGTGGAGAAAAACATTCAAAATCACTTGATTACGATAGCTAAAGCTCCCTCGAAATACACAAAGGGGGATGATGCTCTTATTGGGCTTTTCCAAAAAAAGGAGTACGATGCAGTTGCTACCGACGATGCAAAACTTGCGCGGCTGCTAAGGATACACGGAATTCCGTTCATCTTGCCGGGTCTTATTATCTATCACCTGTTGCAGGATGATATCATAGACAGGGGGAGCGCGCTTTGGGCGTTGAAGCAATTATCTGAATTCATCAGCGAAGATGAATACAGCACCGTAAGGCTATTAATGGAGAAACCAAAATGAAAGTAAGATCTCTGCGAATACCCGAAGATCTCGATCAGGCCATAGAGTATGTGTCGAGACTAGAAAAGACTGAGAAAACACAATCGTTGAGAAAACTCGCCAGACTCGGGTTTGAACACTATGTTGCCAAAGCCTACCGGGAAGGCAATTTGACGCTTCGGGATGCTTCAGGCTTGTTGAAATTAACGCTTTCGGAGACCATCGATCTTCTGGCAGAAATGGGTGTCAGGGGAAACATTCGGGCCAGCGACGTCTTGGCAAGCCTAAATACATTTTCCCCATTTGATCAGATTGGTTAATCCTTGAGTACCTTAATTCCAAAATTCCTCAATTCACAATGCCTGAATTCCGGCTTGTTCGGGTTAGATATCTCTTGAGATGCCTGGCCGTGTATGACCCGTTCGGCTTGGCAAGGACTTCCACCGGCGATCCTGCTGCCATCACCTCACCTCCCTGGTCACCACCTTCCGGGCCAAGATCAATGATGCAGTCGGCCTCCTTAATGATCTCCATGTTGTGTTCAATCACGGTCACGGTGTTTCCTTCATCCACCAGGGCCTGAAGCACTTTCACCAGCCTTTGAACATCGGCCAGATGCAGGCCTGTGGTAGGCTCATCCAGGATGTAGAGAGTACGCCCTCGTGAGGGCCTGGCAAGCTCTTCGGCCAGCTTGATGCGCTGGGCCTCGCCGCCTGACAGGCTGGGGCTGGGTTGTGCCAGGCACAGATAACCGAGGCCAATGTCGCAGACCACCTGGACGGCCCGGCGAATAGTCGGCACGGCAGAAAAGAACTCTGTTGCCTCATCAAAAGTGAGCTCCAGGACTTCTGAGATGTTTTTCCCCTTGTAAGTGATATCGAGGGTCTCCTGATTAAATCGCCTGCCCTCGCAGACCTCACAGTGAACATAGACATCCGGGAGAAAACTCATGGCCACCTTCAGGGAGCCGTGCCCCTTGCAGGCCTCGCATCGGCCCCCGGCCACATTGAATGAGAAACGTCCGGGCTTGTATCCTCGTGCCCGGCTCTCCGGTGTCAAGGAAAACAGCTTTCGTATTTCTGACAGGAAGCCCACGTATGAAGCGGGCACCGAGCGTGGAGTACGCCCAATAGGACTGTGATCGACCTCGAGCACACGATCGAGCGCCTTCCACCCCTCGATCCCCTTGCAGCGACCGGCATGACGTCGCTGTTGCAGCAACAGGTTCCGCACCCCTTTATACAGGGTCTCTTTAAGCAGGGTCGATTTGCCGGAGCCCGAAACCCCGGTGACACAGATCAAAGTACCCAGAGGGAAATCGACATCGATCCCTTTTAGATTGTACTCGGCAGCACCCAGAATCTTGAGGCACGGGCGCTCCTTATACGGCCTGAGTCGAGAGGTGATTCGGTGGGGATGCCCGTCGAACGAGGCCCCTGTGACCGACGAGGGAACTCTCTTCAGGTCGGCCAATTTCCCACAGGCCACGACCTGCCCCCCTTCCCGGCCGGCTCCGGGGCCAAGGTCGATGATGTAATCGGCCTCCCGTATGGTCTCCTCATCATGCTCCACCACCAGGATCGAGTTGCCCCGCTCCCTGAGCTCCTTGAGGGCGTCAAGCAGCATCCGGTTGTCCCTTGCGTGGAGCCCGATCGTGGGCTCATCCAGGACATAACAGACCCCGGTCAGATTCGATCCAAGCTGGGCTGCCAGCCGGACTCGCTGGGCCTCCCCGCCGGACAGCGTATTACCGCTTCGACTCAGGGCAAGATAGGACAACCCGAGCCTATCCAGCAAGGAAAGGCGTGTCACGATCTCAGCCAGAACCGGCTTGGCTATAGGCGCTTTCTCTCTGCCAAAAGAGAAGCCTTTGAGAAGCGTATACACCTGGGCGGCCGGGTGCTGCACCAGGTCCCAGATGGAATAGCCCCCGATTTTAACAGATAGGGCCTCCTGTTTCAGGCGGCTTCCGCCACATTGGGGACAGGCCGTGTGTTCACCTTCATACAGACCTTCCACCACACCCAATCCCTCGCACACCGGGCACGCCCCGTGCTTGCTGTTAAAAGAAAAGAGTCGAGGATCCAGGTCTTGCACGCCCATACCGCAGGCAGGGCAGATGCCGCGCATGCTAAAGACCTCTTCATTTCCTTTACGGTCCACGATTAGGAGGCTGCCGCCCCCTTCTTTTAGGCCCCGGGTTACGACCTCCTCAACATCTTTTTTTGGAAGCCGTCCTACCACAAGCTCGATGTTGTGCTCGTGATATCGGCTCAGGGCCATGTTTTCCCTGAGGGTCGTCAGGGTGCCGTCAATGCGGGCCTCTCGATAACCCCTCCGCAGGGCCTGGGCCAGCACATCCTTGTGAAAGCCTTTCTGCCCCGCCACCTTGGGTGCCAGGAGCATGGCGCGCTTTTTCCTGTAGCGACGGCGAACCTGGTCCGCCACGGCCTCCCGGGTCTGGGCTGTTAACTTGCGACCGCACCCCGGGCAGTGCCGAGTGCCGAGCTTGCTGTATAGAAGCCTGAGGAAATGGTAGATCTCGGTGAGGGTTGCTACAGTGGAGCGGCGGCTGGCACGACTGATGCGCTGCTCAATGGCCACGGTGGGTGGAAGCCCGAGCACCACATCGACCTCGGGTCGCTCAAGGATCCTCACGTATTGTCGCACATATGGGGCAAGGCTTTCCAGATAACGGCGCTGACCCTCGGCAAACAGAATGTCAAAGGCGAGGGTAGATTTGCCTGAGCCGGAAACACCTGTGAGCACCACAAGCTGGTTGCGCGGAATAGAAAGGCTCAGGTTCTTCAGGTTGTGTTCCCGGGCGCCCCTTACGACAATCCCCCCACCCTGTCCCATAAAATCCCCCCAACCCCCCTTTACTAAAGGGGGGCAAGGGGGGATTTTTGTCGAGCCACCCCTTAATTCAATAGTATTGAGGGTTCGGCCTCCGGCCCGTAGGGGCCTACGCCCCGGAGGGGTGGGGGTGACTGTTGCGCCGGGCTTCAACCGGCCTCGCCCGGCCAGATAAGCCTTCAAAAATCGTCCGGTGTGAGATTGGCGGTGGTTTGCCACCTCTTCCGGCGGGCCTGCCACAACGACCCGGCCTCCGGAATCCCCGCCATCAGGGCCCAGATCGATGACCCAGTCTGCTGCCTTGACCACGTCCATGTTGTGCTCGATGACCAGCACGGTATTCCCTTCGTTGACGAGCCTCTGGAGAGCGGTTAGAAGTTTTTCTATGTCATCAAAGTGGAGCCCGGTGGTGGGCTCGTCAAAGATGAAAAGCCGCGCACTTCCATGATCGGTCTTCAGGCCCGCCTGCCACTGCGAGGCCCGCCCGGCATTCGCCTGACCTGCCCGCCAGTGCCAGGCATTGGCAGGCGGGGGCAAAGCCGATGGCGGACGGGCACGAGCGGGCAGGTATCGAGAGAGTTTGAGACGCTGGGCCTCGCCTCCCGACAGGGTGTTTATGGGCTGGCCGAGGTGCATGTAACCGAGACCCACATCGGCGAGAGGCTCAAGAGCAGCCTTTACCTTGGGTTGGTCTTTAAAAAAGGTAAGGGCCCGATCAACCGTCATTGAAAGGATATCGTGTATGTTTTGACCATTGTAGCTGACTTTTAGGAGATCTTCTTTAAAGCGCTTTCCGCCGCACTCAGGGCACGTGATAAAGACATCGGATAGAAACTGCATCTCCACCTTTTCAAAACCTTCTCCCCGGCAGGTCTCGCACCGGCCCCCGGCCACGTTAAAGGAGAAATGGCCGGGTCCAAAACCCCTTGCGCGGGCACCAGGGGTGTCGGCCAGGAGACGGCGGATCGGGTCTGCGGCCTTGGTGTAGGTCAACGGATTGGCCCTGGGCGTGCGTCCGATGGGTCTCTGGTCCACCAGCATCGCATCCACAATATGTTCCAAACCCTTGACCGCCCTGTGGCGACCGGGTCGGCCTTGTGGGTCCCACTTGGTCCATTTGATGGCCCTGTACAGAACCTCTTCGGCCAGAGTCGATTTACCTGAACCGGAGACGCCGGTCAGACAGACAAAAAGCCCGAGGGGGATAGGAACATCGATATTTCTCAGATTGTGCTCGGCAGCTCCCTCGATCGTCAACCATTGGCCCTCTTTGGGTTTGCGGCGCGTCCTGGGCATAGGGATCTGCCGCTCACCTTTCAGGTACTCCCCTGTCAAAGAGCTGTTTACGCTGCTGGTTGGGCCAAAATACATAATCTGGCCGCCGTGTTCCCCGGCCCTCGGTCCGAGGTCCAGCATGAAGTCGCTTTGACTGATGATCTCCGGGTCGTGTTCTACCACGATTAGGGTGTTCCGGAGGTCCCTTAGGCCCTTCATGATGTGGATGAGGCGGTGGTTGTCCCTGGGATGAAGGCCGATACTTGGTTCATCTAAGACATAGAGGGTGTTGACCAGGGAGGAGCCAAGGGCTGAAGCGAGCGCAACGCGCTGTACCTCACCCCCTGAAAGGGTGCGGGATTGCCGGTCCAGCGTGAGATACCCCAGCCCCACGTCCCGGAGGTATCTGAGCCGGCTGCGGACCTCACCCAGGACGAGCCGGCCTGCTTCATCCCTGGTGGGCACACGAAGCGTTTCAAAAAACTTGCTTGCCTCATCAACATTCATGGCATAGAGCCGGCCGATGTTGAGCCCCCCAAGCCGATATAGCAGGGCCTCTTCCTTGAACCGGGTGCCGTCGCAATCCGGGCAAACCTTATAGCTGCGGTACCTGGAAAGAAAGACCCGCACGTGCATCTTGTAGGTCCTCGATTCAAGCCACCTGAAAAACCCCCGGATCCCATAATAGCTGGAGGTCCCTTCAATGATCGCCTTTTTTTGGGCTTCTGTAAGACGTTGGAACGGGATATCCGTAGGTATTTTTTTACGCCCACAGAAGGCCATCAGGTCCTCATATTCCATGCGGTGATCTATCCAATCACCCCATGGCTTGATCGCCCCTTCCTCCAGAGAGAGCGCAGGCTCCGGAATGATGAGGTCGAGGTCGATATCAATGGTACGGCCAAACCCGCGGCAGTTTTCGCAGGCCCCGACCGGGCTGTTGAAAGAAAAAAGGTTGGGCAGTGGTGGCCTGTACTCGATTTTGCACCCGGCGCATTCAAGGGTGTTGCTGAAGGCAAGGTGCTTATTGGGTTTGATCCACACATCCAGCCCGCCCCCTCCAAAACGGAAGGCCTGCTCCAGGGAATCCACGATCCGCTTCCGATCCCTGGGGCGCAGCAAGACCCGGTCTGCCACGATGTGAAGTTCTTCTATGTCATTGCTTGGGTGCCAGTCATCCATGGATCTGATCTGGCCGTCTACAAAGAAGCGGTCAAACCCCATCCGGGCCAATTCCGTGCGCACCTGGTCCGGAGGAGCGTTCCCGGTGGTAAAGGGGAAGGTGATCACGACTTCAGATCCGGCTGGAAAGCTCCTCAAGACTTTGCACACATGCTCCGGTGTTTCAGGCATTACAGGTTTGCCGCAACCCTTGCAGTGAAGTTGTCCCAGGCGGGCATAGAGTAGTTTTACGTAGTCCGTGATCTCGGTCATGGTGCCCACGGTGGAGCGTGAGGTGCGCACCGGGTCTTTTCGATCGATGGCAATGGCCGGCGGGATACCCTCAATGCGATCCACATCGGGCCGGTCCATGCGATCCATGAACTGCCGCGCATACGGAGAAAAGGTCTCCACATACCGGCGCTGGCCCTCGGCATAGAGGGTATCAAAGGCAAGAGAAGACTTCCCCGAACCACTCACCCCTGTGACAACGGTGATACGATTCAGAGGGATCTCCAGGTTCAGGTTCTTGAGGTTATTCTGCCTGGCGCCTATGATTTGTATGGACTGGTTCCGCATGAGTTGTGGAATCCTTTTGCAGAGATACCAAAGATTACCACGAAAACATGCATCTTCTCAAGGCGAATGCCGCGAAAGCGGTCTTTGCGTCTGGTGAGTATCGCTTGTGGCAGGTGCGGGCATTGGAGGTTGTTATTGTTGATAAAATGTGCTAACTGAAGAAAAAATAATGGACAAAGTGCACACGTGAAAAACTGGTGTAATTCA
>JAQYWL010000556.1 GCA_030145035.1 Desulfobacteria bacterium
CCGATATCAAGGAAATGGTAGACAAAAAGCCAAATTACTTCACGCTCCTTATCGTAAAAAACAAGAAAACATGAGTAGAGGGGCGCCTTCACGAACAAGAAGAGATATTCGGATAGGGGTTCTGATTTTTTTCATAACCCTCCTGGCAGTTATTTTCTTAGGTTATTATAACCCTGCCATAAGCTTGAGCATGATATTAAAAAGACTGGTCTGGCCTCTTGCCAGGCTTATGTTTCTGATCGCCGTAGGGCTTATGGTAGGAAATATCATAGAAGGACTGGGCTGGGTCACGAAAATCGGCAGGCTCTCCCGCCCTCTGCTCAGTTTTGGACATTTGTGTGACTATAGCGGGGCTGCTTTTACCACGGCCTTTTTCTCAGGTGTGGCAGCCAATACTATGCTTGTAGAATATTACAGGGACAAAAAGATTAGCAAAAAGGAAATGTTTTTGTCCAACTTCGTTAATGGGCTTCCTGCCTTTTTCCTGCATCTTCCCACTACCTTTTTTATTATTCTGCCACTGACGGGAATTGCCGGCATTCTTTACATTCTCCTCACATTTCTGGCGGCCATTCTCCGAACATTTTGCTATTTGCTTTACGGCAGGTTCGCTCTGAATGTTGCGCGATGCACCGTGGGTGTTCCCTTGCCCGAGAAAAAGGGTTGGGCTCAGGTATGGCAGAAAACAAAGGAGAAGGCGCCCGGCCGTTTTTTCAAAATCGCCCTTTATGTTGTCCCGATATATGTCTTTGTTTTTATCATCAACAAGTTAGGATTTTTCCTGTGGCTGCGACAGGTTGCAGCAGGCTTTGTCTCCACAAAGATCGTGCCGGTTGAAGCAGCCTCTGTTGTCATATTCAGTCTGGCTGCTGAATTTACCTCAGGCTTTGCAGCAGCGGGTGCGCTCTTGCAAGAAGGGGCGCTTACCGTAAAACAGACAGTGCTGGCCCTTTTGTTCGGAAACATTTTTGCATTTCCCGTACGTGCCCTGCGGCACCAGTTACCGAGATACGTGGGAATCTTTTCGCCCAAACTGGGAACTCAGATCTTGTTAATGAGCCAGAGCTTTCGCATCTTGAGTGTTTTTTTGGTCGCTTTGGTCTATTTCTTTTTTGGATAGGTCGTAAAATGTGCAATGTTTGCTGTCAGATCGTAGAGTGGGTTGAGCCCGTTCACTATTCATGTTGGGTTTCGTTTCTCAACCCAACCTACTTTGTTTAAAAAGCCTTCGGCCACCAGAAGTGGAAGGGCGAAACCCACCACAGTGGCCGTCAACGGACGCTACCGAAAAATGAAACATAAGGGAAAACTGCGATCGGGCTTTACCACAGGCACAGCGGCCGCTGCCTCGGCCAAAGCTGCATTAATGTTGCTCACGGGAAGCAAAGCCCCGGATTCCGTACAGGTGACCCTCCCCGGTGGCGAGAAACTGAAGATCCCCGTCAATTGGTGCAGGCTGGTCGACGGGAAAGCGGAATGCGTTGTCATGAAAGATGCTGGAGATGATCCTGACGTTACCCACGGCGCCCTCATTGGCGCCAGGGTCTGGAAAGTGAATCACGCGAAAGGCAATGGTAAGATTTCTATTCAGAGCGGAGAAGGGGTAGGCGTAGTGACCAAGCCCGGTCTTGAGGTGAATGTGGGCGAGCCAGCCATCAACCCTATTCCGCGAAAGATGATCCACGAGGCGGTCCAAGAAGTTCTGAGATCATTTCGGGGTAAAGAAACGAAAGATTTTCTTGTGGAAATCTTTGTGCCAAATGGTGTGGAGCTGGCTAAAAAGACCATGAACGAAAGGCTCGGCATTGTTGGGGGAATTTCTATCCTGGGGACGACCGGTGTGGTTCGCCCCCTCTCTCATGATGCCTACAGGGCCACGATCACATCCGCCCTTTCCGTGGCCAGAGCGGCAGGGATAGGTGAGATCATTCTAACAACCGGCCGGAGAAGCGAGAGATTCGCCCAGGTCCTCTGGCATGAGAGCCCGGAGGAGGCATTTGTGCAGATTGGAGATTATTTCAAGTTCTCTATAGAAGCGTCAGCAAGACAGGGTTTTGAAAAAATTGTCCTTGCCGTATTCTTTGGCAAGGCCGTTAAGATGGCTCAGGGTTTTCCCCGTACCCATGCAGCCAAGGCGAGGATCAGCATGGAACGCTTGGCCGATTGGGCCTTTGAGGTCACGGAGGACAGGACACTAGCAGGACGGATAAAGGAGTCAAACACGGCCCGAGAGGTCTTGGGACTCGTCCGTGACGATTATCCCGCTGTTGTCAACCATGTAGGAGAGAGGATGCTCCGATCTGCGCGGGATTTTTCCGGTCCACATTCGAGGGTAGGGGGCGTTATCTTTGATTATGACGGCCAGGTGCTTTTTAGCTCGATGAAGTCCTAACCCGGATAAACCGGAACAAAAAAGAAAAACTATCACGAAAACACGAAAGTACGAAAACGCGAAAGACTGAATGTTGTTTTATTTCGTGCTTTTAATCTTTCGTGCTTTCGTGATTATTTTTTAAAATTTTTCTGCCAGAAAAAACACGAATCTTAGAACTAAGGCTCTAATGACTAAAAGTTCAAAACATCAAAGCAACCCAAATAATCTCAGTTCAAATATCCAATACGGACTAAGGGGATGATGCCATGATTCCAGTCCACGTAATCGGCATGGGGCTTGGGCCGGAGGATCTCACGGCCAAGCACCTCAAGATCATTCAAAAGGCTCAACTCCTGATAGGGGGGCGCCGCCATCTGGCCCATTTCAAAGACCGTCCCGGGAGGAAAAAAGTGATTACCCGGGATATGCGCGGCCTTGTCCGTCAGATCAAAAACCAGATGAAGGACAAACAAGTTGTTGTCCTTGCATCAGGCGACCCCAATTTTTTTGGCATAGGCCCTTTATTGGTCGATTCGCTCGGGGCGGGAAATCTCGTGATTCATCCGAATATTTCGAGTGTTGCATCGGCTTTTAGCCGGATCAAGCAGCGTTGGGATGATGCCGCAGTGGTAAGCCTCCATGGCAGACGGCCTGAGAAGTCTTTTGTCGAGGCAGTGGCACGACATGACAAGGTGGTTGTATTTACAGACTCAAAACAAACGCCGCAATGGATTGCCGGACAATTGATTGAGGCCGGATACGAACAGGCCAAGATGTGCGTGCTGGAAGACCTTGGAGCACCTCAGGAACACATTGCCTGGTATTTGCCGGCAGAAGCTGCCGGCAGGGAATTTTCGGCTCTCAATATTGTTGTCGTGCAAAAATCGATGATCCCTGACAGAAATTCCAGCATACCCCTTGATGAAAATGGTCGCCCGCGACTCCATCTCGGTATGCCGGAAGCTTGCTATCATCATGAGGCAGGCATCATAACCAAGGCTGAGATAAGAGCCATCTCTATTTCCAAGCTCCGTCTCTGGCCGGGCCTGGTTTTGTGGGATCTCGGCGCCGGAAGTGGATCAGTGGCCCTTGAGGCTTCGCTGCTGCTCCGCGGCGGGAAAATCATCGCCGCGGAACAAAATCCGGACAGGATTAGTCATATTCGGCAAAACAAGAAACAATTTAGGGTTAGAAACCTTGAGATTGTTCAGGCCAAATTGCCTGCTGGTTTGAAGGCTCTCCCCCCGCCTGATCGTATCTTTATCGGAGGGGGCGGAAAAGATTTGCTCCCTATCATTGAAGAGGCCGGAGACTGCCTGAAACCGGGCGGGATCATGGTCATAAATACCATCTTGTTCAGCAGCCTCAATGGGGCCATGGCAACCTTGCAAAGACTCGGATTTTCAACAGAGGTGGTCCAGGTGCAGGTTAACCGGGGAAAGGCGATGCCGTCCGGCGAGAGGCTGGAGGCCTTGAACCCCGTCTGGATCATCAGTGGTTGCAGATAGAAAAGGACACGAATGTGATGAGTAATCAAACAACCAGCATCCGGCATCCTATTATCTTTGTCGGCGCGGGGCCGGGAGACCCGGAGCTGATCACGGTCAAAGGGAAAAAGGCGCTCGAAAATGCTGATGTGGTTGTGTATGCCGGTTCCCTGGTGCCCCATGCAGTGCTGAAGTGGGCAGGTCCAGATGTCATCACGATTGATAGCGCACCGCTGGCCCTTGATGAAATCATCGCCAGGGTCTGCCAGGCCCATCAGGAAGGAAAACGGGTCGTCCGTCTGCACTCGGGAGACCCAAGCCTCTATGGCGCTATCCAGGAGCAAATTGCAGAACTGGAAAAGCGATCCGTGCCTTATAAGATTATCCCTGGTGTAACGGCTGCCTTTGCGGCTGCCGCTGCCATGGGCCAGGAGTACACCCTCCCTGAGATTGCCCAAAGCCTGATCCTCACGCGTATGACAGGAAGAACAAAAGTGCCGCAAAGCGAGTCCCTAAAAAGTCTGGCTGCCCATGAAACTTCAATGGCCGTATATCTGAGCATTTCCATGATTGATGAAGTCTCGAAGATCTTACTGGAATCTTACGGAGACAATGCCCCGGCAGTGGTTGCCTACCGGGTGAGCCAGCCTGATGAGAAGATTATCCGTACTAAGATAAAGAACCTCCCGGAAGTCGTTAAAATGGAAGGAATTACCAGGCAAGCATTGATCATAGTGGGGAGAGTACTTGAGGCGAGGGAAGCAGGATTAAAAGAAAGGTCAAAACTTTACGACAAAGGTTTTTCTCACAGTTTCAGGAAATGACGTCGTGTTAGTTGTTCGTTGTCAGTCGTCCGTTGCTTTTCTTTCTAGCTACTGACCATCCATAAACTCCCCCTCCCCTCGCGGGAGGGGGTTGGGGGGAGGGGGAATGTGTTTACAACTCAGTGGAATTCTACTCTTTTTCACCCCCACCCTAACCCTCCCCCGTCAAGGGTGAGGGAATTTGGGGTATTTCTGGATGGACACTAGCTACTGACCACGGACAATGAAACTACCGGAAATGAAATAGTTAGGGAAGCAATTAGGTGGAAAAGAGCAAGAAGGATAAATACGCAATTTGGGCCCTCACCCATGGTGGCTTTAAGTTGGCCCGACACATTATGAAGGAACTGGGCACTGTTGACCTGTACCTGTCTGAGAGACTGGCCAATGTAAAGGTTCCATGTTTTCGATTTGAAAGCCTGAAAGCAAAACTCACAGGGTCTTTCAATCAGTACCGAGGCCATATCTTTATCATGGCCACGGGTATCGTGGTCAGAATTATAGCGCCCCTTATCAAGGATAAGACCGTGGATCCTGCTGTTGTTGTGCTGGATGAAAGGTGCAATCATTGCATCAGCCTGCTGTCAGGGCACTTAGGCGGCGCAAATGAACTGGCAAGACAAATCGCTCAAATTGTCGATGCTGTACCGGTTATAACTACCGCCACAGATGTAAATGATGTCCCCAGCATAGATCTTATTGCCAAAGAGTTTGACCTGGCCATTGAAAATCCTGATGCGATAAAGATCGTTAACATGGCGCTCCTTGAAAGAAAGACCATAGAAGTTTTTGATCCATATAGGCTTTTGAAAGATTCCTTACCGGCAGCCACTGCCACCCCCACCCCCACCCCCACCCAAACCCTTAATGCTGTTGAATTAAGGATGTCCTCTCCAGATTCTTCTCCCACTGTGTTCCTGGGAAAGGGTCCGGGCGGGGACCCGCCTGCCAACGCCTCGCTCGCAGGGGAGCTACAAGGCGGGCATATACGGCACTGGCGGGCAGGTAAACCCCGCCCCTACGAACCGTATGTTCAAAATCGTGTAGGGGCGGGGTTTATCCCCGCCCGAAAAGGTTGCCTAAATTCAACAGCATTGACCCAAACGCTCCCCCTTCAAGGAGGGCAGGGTGAGGGTAAAGCTCAGCCCATGATCTATGTGGGTGATGAAATCAAAGAACTCCCACCGACCTGCCTGGTCCTGAGACCCCGCATCCTTGTTGCGGGCATTGGCTGCAATCGCAATACCGGTGGAAAAGAGATCAAAGATTTCTTGTTAGATGTTTTTCGCAGATACAAGCTTTCAATGATGAGTCTTTCCAACCTGGCAACCATTGATATCAAAAGGCGCGAAAAGGGGCTCATTGAGCTGGCCGCGGAATTGGGTATTCCCATCACGTTTTTCTCATCAGATGAACTCAACGAGGCAAAGGGGCTCGAGACCCCGTCAAACCTGGTAGAAAAATACACTGGAGCTCAAAGCGTATGCGAAGCAGCAGCACTCCTCGGTGCAAAGACAAGCAAACTGCTGGCGCCCAAACAGGCAGCAAAAGATGTAACAGTGGCCGTGGCCCGAACCGTCTGTATGTAGTTAGTCTGGGGCCGGGCGATTTGGCCTACCTTTCGAAAAGGGCTGTTGAGGTATTGAATTCAGTCCAGGTAGTGGTTGGGTATAAGACCTATATCAGGCTGATTGATAAACTTCTTGAAGGAAAGGAAGTCATTTCCACGGGGATGCGTGCCGAAATGGATCGGGTCAACATAGCTCTGGAGCACGCTTTGCAAGGCCGGAATACGGCTATTGTGTCGAGCGGGGATGCAGGTATTTACGGGATGGCGGGTCTTGTGCTGGAAGTCTGCCGGCAAAAGAATCTTCGAGTTGCCTTGCAGGGAAAAGCCTTGGAAGCCAGGCGGCACGATATTTTGGTGGAAATAGTCCCCGGCACCCCTGCGCTTTGTGCTGCTGCTGCGCTTCTTGGAGCGCCCTTAATGCACGACTTTGCGTCCATCAGCCTAAGCGACCTGCTCACGCCATGGGAAGTTATTGTCGAACGCGTCATCCATGCCGCCAAGGCTGATTTTGTCGTGGTCTTGTACAACCCAAAGAGCAAGAAACGGGACTGGCAGCTCGGAGCTGTGCAGAAAGTCCTGTTAAAATATAAAGATAGAAACACGCCGGTGGGGGTGGTATCCAGGGCCATGCGGAAGGGGCAGGCAGTCCACATCACGAGCCTGTCCGAGATGCACACAATGGAAATGGACATGCAAACCATCGTTGTTGTCGGCAACAGCACATCATATGTCTTTGAGAATCTTATGGTCACACCGCGAGGATATCTGGATAAATATCAGGTGGACAAAGGCGAAAATGATCAAAGATAATCCTCTAGCCCCTTGTTTGGCGGTCTTTGGAACTGCATCCGAGGTGGGGAAAAGCATTACCGCGACCGCCTTGTGCCGCATTTTTACCAACCTTGGGCTCAGGGTTGCCCCGTTTAAGGCACAGAATATGTCTAATAACTCGGGCGTGACGCCCGAGGGCGGGGAGATGGGACGCGCACAGATCGTTCAATCCGAAGCCGCAGGCGTTTCACCGCACGTTGATATGAACCCGATTTTGCTAAAACCATCTAGCGATACCGGCTCCCAGGTAGTAGTGCTGGGCGATGTCTTCGGCAATCGAAAGGCATCGGCATACCATCAAGATAAGGCGTTCTTGTTTGAGACTGCTTGTCAAGCTCTTGACCGACTGCGCCGGGAGCACGATTTGATCATTATGGAGGGTGCAGGGTCTTGCGCCGAGGTGAACCTGGCAGCACACGACATTGTAAATTTTCGAATGGCCGAATACGCCGATGCCCAGGTTGTTTTGGTGGCTGATATCCACCGCGGAGGCGTTTTCGCACAGTGTGTGGGGACCCTGGGCTGTCTGCCTCCTGATCGGCGGGACAGGATCATAGGATTTCTGATCAATAGGTTCCGTGGCGATGCAGGCCTTTTTGAAGACGGCATTCGTTGGATTGAAGCAATGACCGGAAAGCAGGTGCTGGGGCTTATTGCATGGCACGGGGATATCCGGATCGAAGCCGAGGACTCGGTTGTCATAGAGAATCCTATTGATCCCCCCATGCCAAAAGCTGATGAAGCGGCGGTGGCTATTATCCGGTTGCCCCACATCTCAAATTTTAATGACTTTGATCCCCTGTTTCGAGTAAGAGGTATCAGGGCTTCATTCTTGGAAAAAGTAAGAGACCTTTCTACCTACCGTGCAGTGATTCTGCCAGGCACCAAGAACACTCGGGGCGACCTATGCTGGCTTGTTGATTCCGGCTGGGCAGATGTTTTAACTTCTTATAAAAAAAACGCCGGTTATCTCTTGGGCATCTGCGGCGGATATCAGATGTTGGGCCATCAGATAAACGATCCTGAAGGGCTTGAGGGAAATCCTGGGGGCGCCCCAGGCCTGGAGCTTCTTCCTGTTGAGACCACATTAATGTCTCCCAAGACCACCACCCGTACAGAGTTTTCTTGGGAAGGATTTGAAGGCAAAGGTTACGAAATCCATATGGGCAAAACAACTCTTATGGGTGGCCGTCCCCTGTTCGAGATTCATAGCCGAAATGGCAGGCCGTGCCATGACCTAGACGGGTGCGTCTCATCGGATGACCATGTCTTTGGGACCTACATGCATGGTCTTTTTGAAAACCCGCAGATACTCCGACAATGGCTTTTTAGGATTGGCCTTGAAGGCCGCCGAGTTGATGAGCATTCCGGTCCGGCGTATCGTGATCAACAATATAACATGTTGGCGCGTCATTTTTTGAAGCACCTTAAACTTGAGCCTATTATTAATGCCGTGGGGATTGAGCTTTGAACCGCAATATCGAGCACATTCCCCGCAGCGCACCGTCGCCAAAGCTATGGCGCGTCGACGATTTGCTGCGGGGTTAGCGAGCGAAACGACAAATGACAAACTTCCTTACGGTCGCTGCGAAGCGCTGCCGTCAGGCAGAACATTCCCCGCAGCTTGCTGCGGGGAGCTTCAAAGATATACTGTTTATAACAGGAGTTTGAAATATGATATTTGACTTATTCCAAAAAGGAGGGATAGTTATGTATCCCCTCCTTGCCTGCTCATTGGTCTCACTGACGGTGATACTTGAAAGAAGCC
>JAQYWL010000426.1 GCA_030145035.1 Desulfobacteria bacterium
CACCGGGATCATTGAAGTACTAACCAGTCGTAATCCTTTGATATTCATGTCAACGCCTTTTGCACGGACAAACGAGTTTGTCCATGGCACCCCATGAGTAATACGGTCCCCCGCACTGCACGGCATTGCCGACAGGCGGGGAATGTGCTAACCGCACAGCTCCAAAAAATTTATCACGAAAGCACGAAAATACGAAGACACGAAAGTCTTAATATTTTCTATTTCGTGTTTTCTCCCCTGGCCCAGACCTGGATTATAGGGCTTAATGGGCTGATCCGAGCACGCAGTGGCCTATACACTTGGCAAGCTGATTCAAGCATGTAGCGCCCCAGGGCAGGCAATCTTTCGTGTTTTCGTGATTATGTTTCAAGTTTTCTGCACTAAGCTAAGCGCCTAGCCTAACTAAATAAAAAGGGCCCATTCCAACATGGAATGAGCCCTTTATTGTCATTCAAACGTTAGCTGAAAAATTCGGACTAGCTCCCCACCTCCAGTTTCACCGTGGTGGCGACCTTGTAAAGAACTGAGATTATCAGGAACCCGGTTGCCCACACTGCCAGCGCGATCAACGCCTCAGGTACTGTAGGCCAATACTCAGTATACTCGTGTAAAGGATTTGGTACAAATCCACCCACAACCAGACCAAATCCCTTATCTATCCACGTTCCAATAACTGTCAACACGCAGGCCACTGTCAAGATACCTTCATTCCTGCGTGTGACGGGAACAACCAGGAGGATAATAGCCGCAGTCATAAGTGCGAAAGCAAGCCACATCAGGACAATGAGGTTTCCGTGCCCTTCATGGCCGAAGAAGAGGTAGTGGAAGTGATCCATGTGGCCTGGTATCTGACTGTAGAAGACCGTAAAGAGTTCGCACACAAAGAAAAACACATTTAAAATAAGGGCATAAGTGACAATGCTGCCGAGCGTTTGAATTTGCTCTTTGCCGGGATCGAATCTAGTTGTCTTTCTTACGATAAGACAGAGAAGGATCAGGAGGGCAGGCCCGGCACAAAATGCTGAGGCGAGAAAACGAGGGGCCATGATCGCGGTAAGCCAGAAATGTCTCCCCGGCAAACCCGCGTAAAGGTATGCCGTAACCGTGTGGATGCTGATCGCCCAGGGGATGGAAAGATATATGAAAGGTTTGATCCAGTTAGGAGGCGGTGCGCCTTTACGCTCTGCCGACAGCACATTCCACCCGATAAAAATATTAAGGAAGAGATACCCGTTCAGGACAATCATATCCCAGAAAAGGACCGATCCGGGTGTGGGGTGCAACAGCACATTAAGGGCCCGAACCGGATTGCCAAGGTCTACTATAATGAACAACAAACACATGGTTACAGCACCAACAGCCATGAACTCTGCCAAAATGGTAATCCGGCCAAAGGCTTTATAGTGATGGAGATAGTACGGCAGCACAACCATAACTCCTGCGGCTGCCACACCAACAAGATACGTAAATTGGCCTATGTAAAACCCCCACGAAACATCCCTGCTCATACCTGTGATACCCAGGCCGACACGAAACTGCCAGAGCCACATAATAAAGCCTAACCCTATGATACCGCCGAAAATTACCAGCAATATCCAGTATTTCCGCCCTCCAAGAAACGCCTTCTCAAGCATAGCCCACCTCACACAATATAATAGACATTGGGATTCGTTCCAAGCTCTGGTTTACGCCGAAGGGTGTAGTGTGACTGCAGCAATTGCCTCACTTCCGAGTCAGGGTCTTCCAGGTCCCCAAATACGAGTGCCGGCTCCCTGCCCTTTTCCTTACAGAGTTCCTGGCAGGTCTCCACGCAGGCCGGAATCTGCCCTTTGGCAAGCCGTTCTGCACAGAAATTGCACTTTTCCACCACCCCTTTCGTCCTTGTGGGAAATTCCCGGTTTTGCTCTTCTTCTTTGATAAATCGTCTGGGGTCCACCCAGTTAAAGCTTCTTGCCCCAAAAGGACACGCCGCCATACAAAACCGGCACCCAATGCAGCGATGCATATCCATCAAGACGATGCCGTCATGCTTTCTCTTAAACGTGGCCTTTGTCGGACAAACCCTAACGCAGGCAGGGTTTTGGCAGTGGTTACACATGACGAGAAACGGCGCTTTTTTCAAAGCCTCATCTATGTGTTCATGGTGCTGGCCGGGCAAGGCATGCTTATAGTGCTCATCCCAAATCCACTTGATTTCATGCTTTGGGTTCTTGATATGAGGAACATTGTGGATCCTGTGGCACACCTCCGTACAGGCCTCTACTATCTCCTCATCGATCTGTCTTACATTCACAACCATGACCCATCTTTTTGCTGTCAGGGCCTCTCCGGGCGTATGCCCGGCTGGCTTGTGAAAAAAATGCAAGAGTGTTTCCGGGATGGTAAAGCCGCCCAGCTTTTTGTCCAACCATTCGATTGGGCCGATTGCAAGGGCATTGGCCGCAGGGGTAGCTGCCACCCCCACAGTGGTAATTCCAGCGATCTTCAAGAACTTTCTTCTATTCACGCCCATCAGTGCTTCTCCTCGGGTTTCTCCTTAGGTTCTTCCTTTGGTTCGATATGGCAATCCCAACAGGTCGGTACTACTCCCGTATAATTGTGACACTCGTCGCAAAACTCGGTCTTCTTCGCATGACAATCCGCGCTTATGCACGTATTCTGCAAGCTCATATCATACTTTGCGCCATTGAAAGCAACATAAGATCTCTGGGCTACGCGGACGACTGAATCTCTCCACAGGTCCAACAGTTGCATGTGCTTCTTCCTCATGTAGTCCTTCGGCTCCACGCACTGCTTCTCTTTCACTGGGAGCTTTATATCTGGTTTTTTGGCGGCCCTCCCGCTCGTATACCAGATAGGAAATGTCATTAAAACAAGACCAATGATAACCCCGGTGATAATTTTGCCTCCGTCATACATCACTCACTTTCCTCCCTTCCCGGAAGAGGTTCACCGCGTAAATTCACAGTCTTCTCCTTTTCTCCCTCTAATATCATGGCATTTGCCACCATCTCATGAATACCGGTAACATCACACTCCGGAACGAAGTATTCCATAAGGTTTGGCAGGACGGCCCTGTCAATGGCGCAAATACAGGCAAGCATATTCACGCCGTTTTTCTCATGGACGTATTTGACAGCATTTGCCCTGGGCAGGCCCCCGCGCATCCTCAACTCCATATCTTCGCCTGCATTCAAACCGGACCCGCCTCCGCAGCAATAAGTCTGCTCCCTGATGCAACTTGCGGGCATGTCGTAAAAATGATTGCAGACGTTCTTGATGACATACCGGGGCTCTTCAAAAAGCCCCATGCCCCGAGAAGGATTGCACGAATCATGGAAGGTGACCTTCAGGTGATCGTTTCTGCTCGGATCCAATTTCAATTTATTGTGTCTGATCAAGTCTGCCGTAAATTCCGTGATGTGAACCATCTTGGTTGATTTTGCATTCTCGAATTTGGTCCCTGTGATGGGTGAGACCGGTTCCTCCATCTTACTACCCTCTGCGATGTCGAGGTTCATGGTCCCCATATACTGATTAACGACCCGCCACATGTGGCCGCATTCCCCGCCGAGTATCCATTTCACCCCAAGGCGCTTCGCCTCGGCATACATCTTGGAGTTGAGTCGCTTCATTACCTCATTGGAAGTAAACAAACCAAAGTTCCCGCCTTCAGAGGCATACGTGCTCCATGTTACGTCCAGACCCAGTTCGTGGAACAGAACGAGATAGCCCATGGCAGTATAGGTGCCGGGATCGCCAAAGACATCACCAGAGGGGGTGATAAAGAGGATCTCGGCCCCTTTTCTATTAAAACTCGGCTCCACCCGTACCCCGGTGTAGTTCTCTATCTCGTCTACGAAAAAGTCAATCATGTCAACGTATGCGTGGGGCTGAATACCCATATGATTGCCGGTCCTGTAACAAAAGTCAATTGGGGCTGCAATCCAGTCAATGTTTAGACCCAAGAGATTGGTCAGTTCCCTGCCTATTATCGTGATCTCGGCCGTGTCAATGCCGTATGGGCAGAAAACCGAGCAGCGCCGGCACTCGGAGCACTGGTACAAATAGTACCACCACTCTTTCAACACGTCGAGCGTAAGGTCTCTTGCTCCGGCGATCGGTCCCAAAAGCTTTCCCGCGGTTGTGAAATGCTTCCGATATACTGATCGCAAAAGCTCTGCCCTGAGAACAGGCATATTCTTGGGGTCTCCCGAACCGATGAAGTAGTGGCACTTGTCTGCACAGGCACCGCATCTAACACAGATGTCCATAAAGAGCTTGAAGGTGCGGAACCTGTCAAGCCGATCCTTGAACCCTTCTAAGACGATCTCTCTCCAGTTTCTGGGCAGCTTCCAGTCCTCATCCATTGCCGACCAATCCCTCGGGTACGGCATGTCCAGGGCTACAGACCTTTTCGGCAAGGCCGCATAACAATGCATCCCCGGTTTGATTTCAACAGGGGTACGCATCCACCCTTTCTCTAAACCCAGCGAAAGAGGGCCGTGATCGACCTCCTTCGTCAGACCTTCGGGTGTCGGAACGTTCCAGCTCTCTGGTATTTTAGCCATTATAACTCCTCTTGCAGATTTATTCCTTGTCTGCCGGCGATGCTGCTTGTTTTTCTACGGGCAATCCGGCTCCTATCATTTTCTCTCTGAAGTCGTCCTCATAAGCCTCATATGTGTGAAGCTTCACAGTGGGATTCCAGGGGTTGATGTGCCTGACTATACGGGTGTTATTCGACAAGTTTCTCGTGGGGCTGAGAAAGACTCCCGCCATATGCATGAGTTTGCTAAAAGGGAAGTACGCGAAAAGCACGCTCACAAGAAACAGGTGGATGTAAAAGAGCACGCTGATCCCCTCAGGGATTACAGGACGGAAAGAGACTAGTCCCATAGTCAACTCCTTGATGCTCACGACGTCCGCCTTGAGCACATAGCGCATCAGGATGCCTGTTCCGGCTATGGTCAGGATCAGAAAGAGTGGAAAGTAGTCGGCCGGAAGGGATATATAGCGCATCTTGGGATCAAGTAATCTTCTCAGCAAAAGAAACGTCAAAGCTGCCCCGAGCAGAGGGCCACTTTGATAAACAACGGGGAGGAAAAACTGGAAAAACCCATCGACTTTCTCAATGATGGGGACAAAGAAAGGCATGGGCTCGGTGAAGAACCTGAGGTGTCTGATTAATACGATGAGGAAGGAATAATGGAACACGATGGCTGCCAGCCACAGCCACTTGGCCGATTTGTACTTGATATCTGTTCCAAATTCCATCCTTGTATTCCTGAACAGGGAACGGAAACAAAGCACTTCAAGGATCATCCTACCGACAACTCCGGCAGTGCTGATAGGGTTATCCAATTTCTCGGCATAACCGTACTTGATCCAGGGCAGGGATTTTTGCTGGGCACATGTGGAAGGGATGCGGAAGGGCACGGGGCATTTTGCCCATTGCACCACCCGGTATACAATGCCTACAAAGAATATAATCACAGCAACATACGGAATGACAATCCCAAAAAGCCACTCGAGGTGTATTCCATACACGTAGGGTAGCGCCCACACAGCCAAGAAGGGAATGGCTACAAGCATGGAAATGGCTCCACCGGATAGTATGAGACTCGCTATAGCGTTCATTTAGTATCCCCTCGCTTTTGCAGATTAGTTCCTTAGTTCTAAGATTCGTGTTTATTCACCTGGCCCTCTTTGAGATCCCCTTCATACCCAGGGCTCTCATAATCCTCGGGGAGATCATATGCCAGACCTGCCATTTTTAGTAATCTATGTGACTGGTTCTTCACCTGATGGACCCTGATATCAAAAATCTTCTGCCGGCATTTCGAGTAAATATCAAAGCAAAGAAGTGCCAGGCCGTCGATTCTGGACTCAAATGCCGCCCACTCTTCAGAGATCCCCTCTTTTAGGATCTCACTTCCCAGTTCCTTTCTAATCACTTTCTTCAAGCCGAACACAAAACCGACGGCCTGGGATGGAGAAAAGTCCTGGATAGCCCTGACCCTCATAATACTGTCGAAAAAAAGCGGAATATTGTCAGATTCGGTTCCCTGCAAGAGTTCATCATATATGGATTCTATTGCTTCAGCGATGGTGCAACCCACTGGATTCCCAAACGGATCTTTTTTCTTCAAAAAGCTCTGGCTTTGTTCAGGGTAGGTCCGCAGTACCACGTCACACCACTTTTTCACAATGGGAGATCTTTTTTGTAGGAGGAGGTTCTTTAGGCTCATAGAGGATGGTCCTTGCGGTTCCAACAGGAACCTGCTTTCAAATCGGATGCGTGCACATGCAATTCGTAGGGGACATACACAAAATGTTCTTGTTTGTCAAGACAAAAAACAGTCAAAAAAAGCGGTTATCGCTTACTTCCCTGCCGTCGCCCGTCTCACTACGCCAAATCAGTAATCTCCAGTAGAGCAGCCCCTTCACCAGCCCACGCCACGAAACACAAACAAAAAAGGGGCCGGCCCACGAACAACCAGCCCCTTTTGATTTTCCTGGTGCCGGAGGAGGGTTAGGTATGGGTTTTTCTGCGGCTTACAAAAATACCTTGTACCCAACATTTAAAGCCTTTGCCAAGATCTTCGCCCTTTCCTTACCGATCGGCCTCTTGCCGTTTTCCATTTCGGAAATATGTCTCTGAGGTATTCCGGTAAGCCTTGAAAGCCCCTGTTGTGTAAGGCCTTCTTTTGTTCGTGCACCTGCCAGGGCCACACCCGGCAACATATTATCGTCATACTCCGGAAAAGCGTCTCGCCAGGGGATCGAATCCAGGGTGTCCGTAAAGCCAAGAGATCTCAAAGCCTTTATGGCCTTCTCTTTGTTGTCGGAGGGTCCGGTAAAATGGAGCGCAACAAGACTTTTAGTACGGAGCTTTTTCGTGTGTGCCTGCATAAATTACCTCCACAAGCTTTCTCTCTTTATTTTTGACCTCCCAAACAGCTACATAAGTTGGCCGGCCTTTCTTCAAGTGACAATGGTGGCGACTACTCGATAGTTGGCCGTAATTTGGCCAATTGCCTCTTACGGGGCCATAGTTTTCAATGTCTTTCATCAGTGCTATCAAGCTGGCCTTTACTGCTTTTGGTAGCTGTCCAAGCTGTTTTTCCAATCTCTTCTTGATAGTAACCGTCCATTGCATTTCTCTAATATACCTATTATGGGTATAAAGTCAATATAAAACCGGCAAAGCTTTCTTCCGAATTTGCCGCTTGGTACCCGGATCCAGGCGTAGAACACCCCGTCTTCATCTCTGAACTTGAGCGGGCGATAAAGAATCCTTCTCTGGATACCATTTTGCGGCTATGCTGCGCCTTGAGAATAGTGCCTGGTGATTTAATTAACCTCGGCCTTCCAACCTGACCTCGACAACCAGGCAATCAAGAAGCAGATCATGATGTTGATCAATCAGCAAAGCACCAAGGACCTGAAAAGACTTCTTCTAATTATCAAAGCCTATCTTGAAACCGAGTAGCTTTGCCCGCCTCAAAAATAAACGGACAAAAGGTCTCTATTGAAAATAACCAGGCCAATTTCGGCACCCATTTTGGCCCTCCTTAAAGTGAAATCGTTGGGAATAGGAACATTCGTGTGGAACGTGCATTACGGAGAGGACGGGAGAGCACTGGGTCGGGTCAGGACACTGGATCGCGTCTATACCCATCTTAAGTAACTTCATGTATGTTGTGGCAGCTACTGTCTATATATGCGACATATGCTACTACTCGGGATGCTGCCTTTTTTAAGTTACTTATAGGTTTTTCCTCGAGAGGGGCGAATTGATGCGAGGCGATGGGCTGATAAGGTTATATTTCTACGACTTACCCCAAGTAGCCGAGGCCACCTGGGGTATAATAGAAAGTCGTGTGGGTCAAGTTGGTGCCGGAGGTCGGAATCGAACCGACACGGGCGCAAGGCCCGGAGGATTTTGAGTCCTCTGCGTCTACCAGTTTCACCACTCCGGCACAACTACTGATTATAATTAAACACGGTATCTTGTCAACACAATAACCCGCAATTCAATACCAAAGAGGACTCACGAGAGCGCCTGCCTGTGGCTGTTACCATCATTTGCTTGATATTGTAGAGCACATGCCGGAAGACGACGGGGGCAAGTGCGTTTCGCCATATATAGTCAGCATACGCTAGATATTTGAGTGCGCCTTGCCTTTACTGGAATAGGGGAAGCATGGAATCCTGGTTGGATTATCTCATGAGGATGGGACACATCAAATACACCGAAAAACTACCTGATTTCATTGCGTGCCGGAGGCCTCGGTACAAAAAAACGAGAATGGGAAAAATCCGCCTGTTGTGCTAAGAATAGCATTGCAGTTGCCAAAAACATAGCTTGCAGGCGCCTTGGCAGTGACATTGTCTGAAAGGAGGATGTATGGGCGGAGCGCTAGAGGGAGTTACCGTAATAGACGTTTCAAGGATGATGCCGGGTCCGTACTGTTCAATGATTTTGGCGGATCATGGTGCCAGGGTCATCGGCATCGAGGAACGGAGTTATATGGCGGATGAGACCTTTGTGTACCCCGTGAACCGGAACAAGGATCATATGACCTTGAACCTCAAGAAAAAAGAGGGACGCGACATATTCTTCGAACTGGTACGTGAAGCCGACGTGCTCCTCGAGGGCTTTCGGTCCGGTGTGACCAAAAGGCTCGGAATCGATTATGATACCATCAAGGAGATGAACCCGAGAATCATTTACTGTTCCATTACCGGGTACGGCCAGGATGGGCCGTTTCGTGACATGCCGGGCCATGATGCCAATTTCTTGAGTTTTGCCGGCGTGCTGGACATGATCGGAGAGAAGAATGGGTCTCCGTGTATCCCGGGCATACAGATCGGGGATCTGGCAGCAGGGGGAATGAATGCAGCCCTCGGTATCCTTCTGGCTCTTGTTGCACGGCAGAAAACCGGCAAAGGGCAGTATATCGATATTTCCATGACCGACGGTGTGGTTGCCCTCCTGCCTGTGCCCTTGTATCTTTATCAGAGGTTTGGTGTGGTTCCCCGGAGATCGGACGCATTCCTCTCCCACCGATACGCATGTTACAATGTTTATGAGACCGCAGACGGAAGGTATATATCCATTGGTGCGGTTGAAAACCAATTCTGGCAGAATCTCTGCAATACCCTGGGCGTGCCC
>JAQYWL010000099.1 GCA_030145035.1 Desulfobacteria bacterium
AAGGGGCTCGGCTATACGCCCACACCGGTCATCTCCCACGCCATCCTCATGTACAACCAGGGCAAAACGACCGGGCTTGCCGATGGCGTCGTCATCACCCCCTCCCACAATCCGCCGAACAATGGCGGGTTCAAATACAACCCCCTCCACGGCGGCCCGGCAGAGACCGAAACCACCAGGGTCATCGAAGAGAGGGCCAATGAATTGTTGCGCGAAGGGAACAAGGACGTGCGCCGGACGACCTTCAAAAGAGCGATTTCCGCTCACACCACCCACGAGTATGACTATATCGGCCCTTATACGGAGGACCTGGCAAATATCATCGACATGGAGGCCATAGCAAAAGCAGGGCTAAAATTAGGCGTGGATCCTTTGGGCGGGGCAGCCGTCAATTTCTGGGACCCGATTGCCGAGCGGTTCGGACTTGATATCGACGTGGTCAACCGGACCATCGACCCGACTTTCGGCTTCATGACGGTGGACAAGGACGGCAGGATCCGCATGGACTGTTCGTCCCCCTATGCCATGGCAAGTTTGATCGGACTCAAGGAGCGCTTTGACATCGCCTTCGGCAACGACCCGGACACCGACCGCCACGGCATCGTTACCAAGGGGTCTGGGTTGCTTAACCCCAACCATTATCTTGCAGTGGCCGTCTGGTATCTCTTCCAGAACAGGCCGAACTGGAGACCTGATGCCGCCGTTGGCAAAACCTTGGTCTCAAGCTGCATGATCGACCGGGTGGCCGCGCACCTGAAACGTAAGCTCTCCGAGGTGCCCGTGGGCTTCAAGTGGTTCGTGTACGGGCTCCTCGACGGCTCCTACGGCTTCGGCGGTGAGGAAAGCGCCGGGGCCTCCTTCTTACGCAAGGACGGCACCGTCTGGACCACCGACAAGGACGGCATCATCATGGACCTTTTGGCTGCCGAAATAATCGCCAAAACGGGGCGCGGCCCTGACGAGTTGTACAAAGACCTGGAAGAGAAATTCGGAAAACCTGTCTACGAGCGCATCGACGCACCCGCAACGCCGCACCAGAAAACGGCCCTTAAGAGGCTCTCGCCCGACATGGTACGAGCAAGAGAGCTGGCCGGAGAAAAAATCATTGCCAAACTCACCCGCGCGCCAGGCAACGACGCCCCCATAGGCGGCCTCAAGGTGGTCGCCGAAAATAGCTGGTTCGCGGCCCGGCCGTCAGGAACGGAGGACATCTATAAGATTTACGCGGAGAGCTTCAAAGGCAAAGAGCACCTGGAGAAGGTTCAGGAAGAGGCGCAGGCAATTGTGAATGCGGCTTTCAAGGCTGCGGGAGCTTAATCTTGATGGCTTCGTAAAAAGTCCAACTTCTGCGTTGCGCTGCATCCTTCGTCGCCGACTTCGCCATAGTAGTTTAGCTACGACGGCTGAAACTGCGGCGTACCATAAGTAGGCCTCATTTCTCAGGATTTGCGTGCCTTGAATTTGGAGCTTTTTACTTTGCCGTCTAATTCGGACTTTTTACGAGTCTATCAATGTTAAAATGTTAAAAAGATTTCGGAAAATTATCAGAGAGCCATTTTGATTTCATGAAAACAAAGAAGGGAGGCGGATAGAATGGAAACTCTAAAACAAGAAGCCATAAATGTAATTTCCAAAATGCCTGATTCCGCTGATATTGATGACATAATGTACAGGCTCTATGTCATAGATAAAGTGAGAAAAGGTAGGGAGGCAGTTCAACAAGGTGATACCATATCGACCGAAGAATTACAGAAAGAAATAGAATCATGGTAAAATGGTCTGGGCCTGCAAAAAAAGATTTGAGGCAGATATATAGCTATATTGCTAACAAAACAGCGGGGCAAAACAGCGGGGCAAAACAGCGGGGTCGGACCTATCCAAAACAGCGGGGTCGGACCTACACATTTGACAAAACTGTTCCTGTTTCAAGCATAGCCGATAGCTGGAAAGTAGGAGACATCCATGGGCGGTAGATTTGGAAAATATGGCGATGCCAAGCGCAAGGCGCAGATCCGCAAAAACCGCCTCAAGGCTCCTGATCCTCGGCAAGCGGAAGAGGAGGCTCTTGAAAGGAGCAAAATGTCAAGATTTCAGGGGTATCCAAGTTTTTCCCGTATGGCAAATTCCCTTTCTGCCCTTTACCCAAAAGGGAGTGAAGAAAAGCGGCTTCTGGATGCCATGCTCTTAGTAGTACCCAAGTGAAACATAGGTAGATTATGGATTACGTATTCACCCCGCACGCATATTTCGAGATGAAACGACGTGGTTTGAGCGAAGAAATCGTGCGAGCAGTTATTGAAAAGCCGGAACAGCGCTGGGAGATTCGAGAAGGCAGACATGTGCTTCAGTCGCGCATTACCATGGATAGTCCGGAAAGAACCTATTTGCTTCGCGTTTTTATGGACGTCGATCGTGAGCCTCACGAAGTGGTCACGGCGTATCGAACAAGCAAAATCTCAAAGTACTGGAGGGATGACTTATGAAAATTTGCTACGACCCAAGAACGGATACGTTAACAGTTATCCTTAAAGAAGGTGCTTCCGTTGCCGAGAGTGACGAAGATAAGCCAGGCGTGATTCTAGACTACGACCATGAGGGCAATCTGATCTCTTTGGAAATTCTGGATGCCTCGCAGCGGGTCACGGAAACGCGTAAGATCGAGTTTGAAACAATAGAAGCCACAGCGGCACAGGAAGAGACAGGAGGGTCGCATCTTAAATATTAAATATTCGGGTTGAGTTTGGGGACATTTTTAGTCCAGCATAGAAACCCTTACCCTCCGGGTAAGGTCAGAGTTCAGTTGGCTTTGCCTTCTGAACAATAGAACCCAAAGCCAAGTCATCACGGGGTCAATCAGCAGCGACGGTAAATGGCTGCGTAGGGCGGGGTACTGTACCCGCCGTAAGGGCGCAAAGACAATGCCTTTTGGGCCGGTACGGTGCCCGGCCCTACGAAAAACGAGACAGCCGGGGTTGTTCGAAGAGATCATCAATTGCATCGCTGACGGTGGCCAGTAGATTTATCCCCTTCCAGGGGTTATATCAAAGCCACGTCCT
>JAQYWL010000560.1 GCA_030145035.1 Desulfobacteria bacterium
CCGAAGATCCAGTCCTTTATTGAGAGGTATTTCAATGCACTTTCTATTGCTTTTGTTATATTATTAATATTAGGGTTTGTGATGATCAAGTTTTTCATCTCATAAAAGGGAGGGATAACCATGAGGCTTGGGCAATGGATCATCGTGCTGGTAGTGATAGGAATGTATGGGCTGACGTCAGCCGAGTTTTACAGGTACGTAGACGAAGAAGGCAAGGTCAAGTACACAGACAACCTGGCCAATGTCCCTGTCGACCAGCGGCCAAAGGCATATGAATACGACGAATCCTATGATCAATTTGCACCAGAGGAGGAGATCGAAAGAGAAAAGCCGGAAACAGAGAGCCCTGATGGGGCTTTGAAAGAAGCCGAAGAGGTGCGCCTTCAAAGAGAGGCCCTGGCAAAAGAAGGCGAGGAAAAGACCCTGGAGCAAAAACTGAGAGAGGCAGGAGCAAGGTTAAGACAAGAATACCAAGCCCTTATGAAGGAGAAAGAGGAATTGGACAAAATAGCGACGAGGCGGTTGACGGAAACTGAGCGCAAAGAACTCATCAAGAAGGTCAGAGATTACAACTTGCAGACCGAAGATTACGAAAAGAGGCGACAAGCATTTGACAAAGAAGTTGAGGCCTACAATACTTCAATTAAAGAGAAAGAGCAGGAACCCATGTAAGATCATACTTTATTAACTGCATCTGGAGAACCCGCAGGAACGACACACCAGACACCCACCTTCGTGCTCCAGGGAGCCACCGCAGTCCGGGCAGGCGCCCATCATAGCAGGCATGTCTGTCGAGCTGATCCGGGTATAGTTCTTTATCACCTGGGCGATGCCGTCTGGGCAGGAAAGAACCATTTTGCCGTTTTGCCAGATGGGTGAAGGGCATCGAATGCCAGTGATCTGCTTGAGGATAGCTTCCACCTTGACTCCGCTGCGCAGCGCCAATGATATGAGGCGACCTGCGGCCTCGATCTGGGAAGAAGCACACCCGCCGGTTTTGCCCATTTGGGCAAAGACTTCACATATACCCTCATCATCTTCGTTGATGGTGACATAAAGCTTGCCGCAACCGGTATTGATTCGCTCTGTCACACCCATGGTCCGCACAGGACGGGTGCGTGGCACTATGGTGGCGTCCCTTTCTTGGCCCATGCCAAGATTGAGCACCTGGTGGCCACGGCTGCCGTAGCGATAGATGGTTACACCCTTGCACCCGCTTTCATACGCAAGTCTGTAAACCTTTTCTATGTCTGAGGGGGCGGCATCCTGTGGGAAATTAACGGTCTTGGATACGGCATTGTCGGTGTGTTTTTGGAAGGCTGCCTGGATTCGGACGTGCCACTCGGGCGCAATATCATGGGCCGCAACAAAAAGGCGTTTTATCTTATCAGGAATTCCCTTGATATGCTGAATTGAACCTGTTTCAGCAATCTGCTGAGCCAGTTCATCGCTGTAGAAACCATCTTGCTTTGCTACGTTCTCAAATAGCGGATGCATCTCAAACAGGGCCTCTCCATCAAGAACCCTGCGCTCATATGCGACTGCAAAGATGGGTTCCACACCACTGGAACATCCGGCGATGATGCTGATTGTGCCCGTAGGAGCGACAGTGGTTACGGTTGCGTTTCGCATATACGGAGTCTTGGGGTCATCGAAGACGCTTCCCTCGTAGGCAGGGAAGTTTCCCCTCTTCTTGGCTAAGTCACTTGAAGCCTTCCTCGCCTCGCGCAAGATAAAGGTCATGACCTGTTCGGCCTGCCGCACAGCCCTCTTCGAATCATAGGGGATACTCAGCTTAATGAGCATATCGGCAAACCCCATGACTCCGAGACCGATTTTTCGCGTTTTTTTGCTGACGGCTTCGATCTGGTGCAGCGGGTATTTGTTTATCTCTATAACATTGTCAAGAAAGTGAACTGCACTTCGAATGGCCTGTCTGAGTTTGGTCCTGTGCAATTTGCCGCCACTTATCATCTTAGACAGATTGATGGAGCCAAGATTACACGATTCATGCGGAAGCAACGGCTGTTCACCACACGGATTCGTAGCCTCAATCTCGCCCAGTTGGGGAGTGGGATTGGCTCGGTTGATGTGGTCCAAAAAAATGATCCCTGGTTCCCCGCTTTGCCAGGCCGCCCGAACAATCTTATCAAATATGGCCCTGGCAGAAACCAGCTTGATTACTTTATCGTTCCTCGGATTGATCAGGTCGTAGTCCTTACCTGCAGTCAGGGCTTCCATGAACGATGAGGTGAGGGCAACTGAGATATTAAAGTTATTCAGTTTAGCCAGGTCGGTCTTGCTCTGAATGAAGGCCTCGATATCCGGGTGATCCACCCGCAGGATGCCCATGTTGGCCCCCCGCCTGGTTCCTCCCTGCTTTACAGTCTCGGTGGCAACATCAAACACGGTCATAAAGGAAATGGGGCCACTCGATATTCCACGTGTGGAGAGTACAGTATCGTTTTCCGGTCGTATGCGAGAGAAGGAAAAGCCGGTCCCCCCCCCGCTCTTGTGGATCATGGCCGTGTGCCTGAGTGTCTCAAAGATGCTGTCGATGGAGTCCTCAACAGGAAGGACAAAGCAGGCCGCGAGCTGTCCCAGCCGACGTCCGGCATTCATCAATGTTGGAGAGTTGGGCAGAAAAACCAACTCAGACAGTAACGTGTAGAACCCCTGTTCGGTCTTCTTAATTTCAGCCTTGGGATCAAATTTGCGGTCGGCACCAGCAATCGTGCGAGCTACCCTCTTAAAGAGGTCCTGCGGCGTCTCCACAGGTCTTCCCCTTTGGTCTTTCTTCAGATAGCGCCGCTCAAGAACGACTAAGGCATTTGGAGAAAGAGATATGGGCATAAGGTATTTTCGTTATTCGTTATTCGTTATTCGTTATTCGAAAATCGGGTAGGGTGATGCCTGATTTAAGTGAACTAAAATGCATAAAGTGAGCTAAAGTGCCTAACCCGGACAGGCCGGAACCAAACAGGCTTGAAGACATGAAATTGATCACGAAAGCACGAAAGTACGAAAACACGAAAAGTCTATCTCAATTATGCCAATTATCTTCTTACCTAAATGTTCCAACTGACGCCTGTCTTTTTCCGACCCTGTAACTGCCTTGATTTGTTTGAAGTGCAGCTTAGCCATGATGCTGGTCTCTTTCGTGTTTTCGTCATTTCGT
Source organism: Desulfobacteria bacterium (assembly GCA_030145035.1). Lineage (GTDB taxonomy): Bacteria > Desulfobacterota > Desulfobacteria > Desulfobacterales. The sequence goes on from JAQYWL010000560.1 coordinate 3,179, forward strand.
GTTTTCGTGATGGTTTTTTTAAATTTCCTGCCAGAAAAACACGAATTTTGGAATTAGGAAACTAAAGGCACTCTTCTTGACGATTCAGGAACCTGATGAAGGTTCGACACAAAGGAGACTGGGTCCGGTGTTTGTGAAACGTCAGATAGAAAGCCCTCTTAAAGAATAGCCCCTTGATTTTTATTTTCTTAAGGCTTCCGGTGGCCAGCTCTTCGGTCACAGCGCATTCAGACAGGATGGAGACCCCCACACCCGCTTTGATCCCCTGGCGAACAGCTTCCGTGCTTCCCATCTCGGCCACAACATTCAGGGCACCAAGGGAATGGCCAGATTTGTCCAACACCAACTCAATCGACTTCCGAGTGCCAGAGCCTTGCTCACGCATTATGAACGGTTCTCTGATAAGCTCGCCCATCACAACATGGCGTTTGGTTGCCCATCTATGCCTCCGTGGCACTATAAGAAACATCTGATCATCTATGATTTTCTTCTGAACAAGCTGGACTTCTTGGGCCTTGGCACCCACAATTCCGAGTTCCACATTCCCTTCAAGCGTATCTCTGATGATCCTTTCCGTATCGCCCTGTACGAGGATTACCACGACTTCGGGGTAGTCATCCTTGAATCTTCCCAGCAAAGGAGGGAGGATATAACCGGCGGGTATTGTGCTTCCGCCAATGGTCAGACGTCCTTTGATTTTGCCCTGAAACTCGGCCAGGGCATTTTCAGCTTCTTGTTTCAGGGCAATGATTTTTGTCGCATAACTGTACAGGAGACTGCCTGCCTTGGTGGGAATGACTTCCCTCCCCAGTCGATCCACAAGTTTACATTCGAAATGGTTTTCCAGGTCCTTAATATGGCTGCTTACCGTGGGTTGGGAAAGATAGACTGCCTTGGCCGCCCTGGAAAAGCTTCTCAGCTCAACTACTCTAGAAAATATTTGGAGCCTCCACAAGTCCATCGTAACCAAGACCACTACCTTTTCTCACGTATCAACGTTGAGAAGTCCCAAACTTCTCCTTTAACTTTTCGCAAACAATGTCGGGGACCATGCCACGGGTGTTTCCTCCGAACCGAGCAGCCTCCTTAATAATCGAGGAGCTGATATAAATCCACCGTAACCCTGTCATGAGAAAAACCGTTTGAATATTTCTATTGAGCTTCCGGTTCATCAGGGCCATCTGAAATTCATATTCAAAGTCAGACACTGCTCGAAGACCCCGCAAAATAGCATCTGCCTGACGCTTGACAACATAATCAACCAGGAGCCCGTCAAAGCTATCCACCTGAACACCCGGCATATCCCTAAAGCTTTTGTGCAGCATCTCCAGGCGTTCCTCAATGGTAAAAAGCGGGTCCTTGGTCCCGTTTCTGGCTATGGCAACAATGACCTCGTCGAAAAGACTAAGTCCCCGCCGGACGACATCCAAATGTCCATTGGTTACGGGATCAAAGGATCCAGGACATACAGCTATCTTTCCCATGTCTGTAGTATTTCGTAAGATTTTAGTTGTTTGAAAACACAGCGTCCTTCATTCCTCGGTTTACACTTTTCAAGAATGCGGGCGCCAAGAGATAAATTCTTTTGTTCGTACTTTTTGGTGTCAGGTGTCAGGTATCAGGTGTCAGGTGTCAGGAGCGAGAAACGCAAGACCTGCCCGCCATTGCCGTGTATGCGGGCATTGTAACCTCGCTGTGACGCAGGCGTTGGCAGGCGGGTCTGAAACCTGAACACCTGCCCGCCATTGCCAGACATGCCGGCATATAAGCTGAATGCTGTCTCAGGCGTTGGCAGGCGGGCTGAAACCTGAAACCTGGGGTGGTGAAAAAAAGTGTAAACTACTTTATGGCGAAAATGAAGGATGCCCTATTCTTCTATCAGAATCTTGTGATTGACAAGGAAGAGGGCATGAATATGGGCGTGCATGAATTTCTGGTCGCCAAAGATATTCACAAGCCGGAGCCCGTCATTTTCCGGTTCAACCTTGTCGACTGCCTCCATCACAAGTTCTTCATCGCCATCGCGGATTATGTAGGCATTGGCTTCACACATCTTCAGATATCAGCTCCTTCAAGTGCTTTTTGATTAAAGTTTCGACCAGTGGAGGGAGTGGGGTGGGCGGCAGCCCAACAATCTCCACTTTTTCCTGGGTGAGTGGGATGAGAAACTTTTTGGCCGGGCATGCGGCCACGGCCTCGGCAATCCTTGGTGTGACCTCGCCCATCATAGCATGAGCCATCACAATCCCTATGGGAGCCACAACAAGGTCGGTCTGCGAAACCATACGGACAATGGCATTTTCTCCGGAAGCCCCCCGATTTGCCCTCGCCTTGAGCATTTGGGCCGTGGCAATGGCGTTTGTCCCGAGCGCAATAATCTCCACTGATTCGTCAAAGACTTCCTTGAGTTTTTTAATGATGGCGCTTCCTATGCCTCCACCCTGGCCATCAATCACACAGATGCGCATTTTTTAGATTACATCCTTTTATACTGGTCGGAAAGCGGAACTTAGTTCGTTTCGCTCACAATTGGAATACTGGAATGATGGAATAATGCGTTCTGGTAGAATGGGTCATTGGCAAAACCCTCTTGACTGGGAAGTTGATAAATGAGAAACTTCCTTTTAAAATCAACATTCCAATATGAGCGCAGGCTTCACTTCGTGTCCACCATTCCATTATTCCGTGTCCGAGGCAAAAAATCAAGCCTTAAGAACCCACTATCATTTCAATAAGGAATCATTTTTTGATTTCACTCCTCTGAGCCCATCATTCCAGTATTCCATTATTCCAATTGGGGCGAAGCCCTTAACTTCGGCTTATTTGATTTTCGGAAAGACCCTTGTGTCCAGGTACTCCAGGCATTCTTGCATGTGGCTGCGGCATTTCTCCTGCCAGGGGCTTTGATGTTCATGGTCTCGAAGTTTTTGACCACGGCGGCCCCGAGCAGACAGAGGTTTGACCATGGACTCGGGAAGATCATCAGGCAGGTCCACCCCGTTCATGATGGCCCATGCTAATGTCCACGCACGTGCCACATTGGAAGGGTTGTAGCCGCCTCCCCCCAGGGCCACCCAGGGGAGTCGTTCCTCGGTCAGGTAGGCGATGGCCCTGCAAAATCCGTTGGTTGTGAATTCTAGTGCGGCCAGCGGATCATCTAAGAATGTGTCCACTCCAAGCTGAGAGACTACGACATCCGGGTTGAACAGTTCCACGAGCACTGGGACGATCGACTTAAAGCCGTCCCAGAATATATGGTCGTCTGTACCAGGGAGCATGGGTATGTTTACGGCATAACCCAAACCCTCCCCACGACCTATCTCGCTGAGCCCACCGGTGCCTGGAAACAGGGTACGCCCATCCTGATGAAACGAGACCGTCAATACCAGGGGATCCTCATAGAATGCCCATTGGACCCCGTCGCCGTGGTGGGCATCTATGTCCAGATACAGGACGCGCTTTCCCTTGTCTACAAAGTGGTAGATGACCAGGACCGGGTCGTTGATATAGCAAAAGCCCGAGGCCTGTCTGGCGCCAGCATGGTGGAGACCGCCTGCGATGTTAAAGGCAATGCGGGCCATGCCGCCGGAAACCAGTTCAGCACACTGAAGAGATGCTCCCGTATGAAGCCGGGACCACTCCCACAGTCCCGGAAAGACGGGGTTGTCCCCTGGCCCGAGGCCGTATGAAAAATCGCCGGTGATCCGGCCGCAACCGGCCCTTTTCAAGGCTTCAACATATTCGGGTGTGTGAAAGCGAAGGATATCCGATTCGGACGCAGGTCTGGTTTCAATCAGGCCTGTATCAGGAAGGCTAAAAAGGTCGTATGCCTTGCAAAGGTCACAGGTGAGACGCAACCGTTCAATCTTAAGGGGATGACTCGCCCCGTAGTCATATGCAAAGTATTTTTCGGTATAAAGAAAGGCGGTCTTCATTGGGAGTCCCGGTTCTACCTTTGAGTTTCCTCATGTATCATAATGTTACATCGTTTTGCAATATAGACGGGCTTACCTGGCATGGTAACGTCAAAATAAACCTTAATAATGTTTTACAATGAAAATTCCCTCATTTCTAAAATCCCCCATAGGCGCTTAGCGCCGCAAGATCGACAAAAGATTGTCTATGTGACGTAACCTATGGAAAGCGCGAAATAAAAGAATGTTAAGATTTTCGTGTCTTCGTATTTTCGTGCTTTCGTGATAAATTTTTTTGGTTCCGGCTTGTCTGGGTTAGGAGAAAGGAGAATCTGCCATGGATAAGAAGATCTTGCTGGCCGTTGATGGTTCGATCCATATGGGAAGCGTCTCAAGATATGTGCTCGACAGAATCTCTGACCGGGCCGTGTGGGTGGTTTCCTGAACTATTATTCTATTGACCCGCCCGTAAGATCCTTATTATAAAATGAAACAGAACCGCAACGCTGCGTGCAATCCTCATGAGGTGATAGCGATCCTTTTAAACCGGAAAAACGTCAGGAGAACAGACCGTGCCCATTTATGAGTTTTATTGCGAAGACTGTAATACCATATTTAACTTTTTCTCACGCTCCGTGAACACCACGAAACGGCCTCTCTGCCCCAGGTGCAAACAAAAAAAGCTGAAAAGGCAGATGTCTACTTTCGCCAGACTCACGGGGGCAAAGGAGGAGGGCGATCTGGATGATCTGCCCTTGGATGAGGCCAAGATGGAAAAAGCCATGAATCTATTGGCCCGGGAGGCCGACACAATCAACGAGGATGATCCGCGCCAGGCTGTCAGTTTGATGCGCAAACTCTCAGATGTAGCAGGTGTTGGTCTTGGGCCGGGCATGGAAGAAGCCCTCAAACGCATGGAGGCAGGCGAGGACCCAGAACAGATTGAGGCTGAGATGGGGGACCTGCTTGAACAGGAGGAGCCTTTTATTTTGGGTGAAAAAAGGGGTAGTAGTGCCAGGAGATCCAGACCCCGTCGTGATGAGACCCTCTACGATCTTTGAACAACCAACGGTATGACTAAGGTTTCAGGTTTCAGGTTTCGGGTTTCAGGCCCGCCCTGGCGCGACAGCCCGCCCTGGCGCGACAGAAGATGGAGAATGCCCCGCAGAGAAAAACCCGGTCTGGGCCAGGGAAGTTGGATAATACCTCCGAAAGAAAAACCCGGTCTGGGCCAGGGGGAGAACGCAGTGACAACGATGAACCCCTCCCTCAAGGCTGGCCCGTACCCGAGGATTGAGGTGTCAGGTGTCAGG
>JAQYWL010000414.1 GCA_030145035.1 Desulfobacteria bacterium
AAAATACCGAAGGCCTGTATGCAGGAGCAGGGGGATATCTGAGGCACGGCACTGCCCATGAGGTGGCTATCCAGGAATCGATCAACACCAGAATGGGGGTGGAGCGCTGCATTCGATATGCATTTGAGGTCTGCAGGCGGCGCAATCGGGCCAAGAAATTGACCCTGTGCGGCAAGACCAATGTTTTGACCTATGCCTTTGATCTGTGGGAACGCACGTTCAAGGAGGTAGCACAGGCCTATCCGGATATTGAGACTGAATATGTACATGTGGATGCCTTGTGTATGTGGATGATCAAAAACCCGGAAAGGTTTGATGCCATTGTCACCGATAACATGTTCGGTGATATTATTACGGACCTGGCAGCCGTCCTCCAGGGTGGCATGGGGATGGCAGCAGGAGCCAACATTAACCCTGAAGGGATCTCCATGTTTGAACCTATTGGTGGTTCAGCGCCAAAATACGCAGGACAGAACATCGTCAACCCGATTGCAGCCATCCTGGCCGCACAGCTTATGCTCGACACACTTGGGGAAACCCGTGCAGCACAGATCATCGAAAAGGCCGTGATGAAGGTCCTAACAGAAGACCTGAAAGGAGTGGCAGCAGGCCAGATGGAATATTCTACGTCCGGGGTGGGGGATTTGATTGTGGAATTTATAGACGCAACAGAGGGATGATGCCAGATGCAGGCGGGGCTTCGCCTCAATTGGAGTGTTGGAGTGATGGAGTACTGGAGTGATGGATTTAGCGAAGTAAAACAACAATTTTGTTTTGCCCCACCAGCCACTGCGAGGCACGAGCGGGCAGGTTTTACTATCCCGTACTCCCGTACTCCAGTACTCCATCATTCCATAACGGGGGAAACAAACAATGGGTAAGTTATTCAACGTGGCAGTAGCCGGGGCGACCGGGGCAGTGGGAAATCAGATGATAGCCTGCCTGGAAGAAAGGGATTTTCCTGTAAAGAATCTGAAATTGCTGGCAACAAGCAAATCCGCAGGCCGGAAACTCAGGTTCAAGGGTGAAGAGATTACGGTTGAGGAATTGACCAAGACTTCATTCAAGGGGGTTGACATCGGCATCTTTTCGGCTGGTGGGGCAACCAGCAAAAAGTATGCTCACTTTGCGGCCAAGGACGGGTGTGTGGTCGTTGACAACTCCGCAGCCTGGCGCATGGACCCTGATGTGCCCCTGGTCGTCCCTGAGGTGAACCCGCATGCTGTGGCTAAGTATTCGAACAAGGGAATCATTGCAAATCCAAATTGTTCTACCATTCAGATGGTAGTAGCTTTGGCCCCCATTCACAGGGAGGTGGGAATAAAGCGGATTGTGGTTTCTAGCTATCAGGCTGTCTCCGGTACAGGCAAGAAGGCCATAGACGAACTTTACAACCAGACGAAGGCTATTCTTAATTTTCTTGAGCCTGAAAAAAAGGTCTATCCCCATAGGATCGCCTTCAATTGTCTCCCCCATATTGACGTCTTCCTTGACAATGGATATACCAAGGAAGAGATGAAAATGGTTGACGAGACCAGGAAGATCCTGGAAGACGATTCCATCGGGATTACAGCGACCACTGTGCGCGTGCCGGTCTTTTTCAGCCACTCGGAATCGGTTAACGTAGAAACACGCCAACCCATCAGCCCGGATGAGGTACGGGCTTTGCTGGAGAACGCTCCGGGGGTGATAGTTGCGGATGATCCGTCAAAGAATCTTTATCCCATGGCTATTGATTCAGCGGGCCGGGATGAAACCTTTGTGGGTCGTATAAGGGCCGACGAGTCTGTTCCAAATGGGATCAATCTGTGGGTGGTATCGGACAACATTCGCAAGGGCGCGGCGACCAACGCGGTCCAAATAGCAGAGATTCTGGCACGGGATTACCTGAGCAACTGATCTGATCGTGAATCGATAGTGTGATATCTAAACAATGAATCTCTCGCCCGCTCCCTCTGGTCGCTTGAGCCCGCAGAGATCACAGAGATAGTTCCTTTGGCCTGATTTTTTGAGTAGGAAAAATCAGGCCAACAGTTCAGTCCGCCGTTGGCGGACATTATTGATCCTGCAATTGTTATCTTTGAGCAAAGGATTATTGGAATTGATCGGCAAGATAGTTTTTTTAACAATAATGGTTTCCCGCGTGAGCGGGATGGCAGTTTGAGCAGATTTCCCCTCTCAGGAAATCTGCTCAAAAACTCAGTGACTCTGTGGACTCTGTGAGAGACAAAAGGAGTCCCGTAAGCGTTTACGGATGACGAATAACGATTTCCGAATAACGAGCAAGGAGTGAAACGTTGAACCGCATACCCATGACGCCAGCAGGTTATGAGGCCCTCAAAGAGAAAATAAGACAACTCAAAGGAGTTGAAAGACCGGATGTTATAAGGGCGATTGAGGAAGCCCGGGCCCACGGGGACATCACGGAAAACGCAGAATTTGAGGCTGCCAAAGAACGCCAGGCCTTTATTGAAAGCCAGATCGGCGAGCTTGGGCACAAGATCGCCTATGCTGATGTGATCGACCCGAGTAAAGTGAATACCGATAGGGTCATGTTTGGCTGCACGGTAGTGCTGGAGAATCTGACAACAGAAGAAGAGGTTCGGTATCAACTCGTGGGGCTGGATGAATCGGACATAAACCAGGGGCGTATCTCGGTATCCTCGCCCCTTGGGAAGGCGATGATCGGAAAAAAAGTGGGCGATGAGATCGTCGTTCAGGCCCCTGGAGGGCAACGGCACTATAAGTTGGTTGACATTTCGGCCTCGTAGTGGTGTTCATTGTGTTTGTTGAGTTCAAGGTGAAAGCTCAAAGCTGAAAGCTAAAAGCAAGAACAGATCACAAACCCTAAAGCTTCTTTTCCTTTCAGCTTTCAGCTTTTCCGGCTTGTCCGGGTTAGGCAAAGGGTAAAGGAGGTCAGAACGTGGCTCGTGTAACTGTGGAAGATTGTTTAATGCGGGGTCCGAACCGCTACACGTTGGTTCACATTGTGGCTAAACGGGTCCGGCAAATGCGCGAAGGTGCCGAGTATCTGGTGCACTCGCCGAAGAACGAAGATATCGTAATCGCCCTGCGAGAAATTGCCGCTGGAAAAATCCGTGTTGAAGAAGAATCTGAGGTCTCAGACGCGGAATAGAGTGGCGAGATGTCTCTTTACAGGGACAAAGCTGTGTTGCGGGCGGTTGGCCGGGCGATACATCAGTACGAGATGATATCAGACGGGGACCGGATTGCGGTGGGCCTGTCTGGTGGAAAAGACAGCCTGACCCTAATGTGGGCACTTCACGAGCGGTTATCCCACATTCCCATCCATTATTCACTTGTTGCCATTTACATAGATCTGGGCTTTGAAGGGGATCCGACCCACCTTATTGAAGATTACTGCAAGAAGGTGGGCTACGGGTTGCGGATCGAGCATACCGACTATGGAAGACAAGGCCACAGCGAAGAAAATCGTGAAAATCCGTGCTTTCTCTGCTCGCGACTTCGAAGAAAACGGCTATTTGAGCTGACCCACGAACTGGGATGCAATAAGCTGGCCCTTGGTCACAACATGGACGATATCATCGAAACCTTGTTCTTGAACATGTGTTATAGTGGCGAGATCAGCACCATGGTACCGTGCCAGCCCTTTTTCAAGGGAAAACTCACGGTGATCAGGCCGCTCGCTTTCCTGGATGAGCCAACAATCAACCAGTTTGCAGAAAATCACGGGTTTCCTGAGTTTGAGAATCCATGCCCTACTGCAAAAATCTCAAAGCGCCATGAGATCAAAAAGATGCTCAACACCTTGTACCAGACGAATAAGAAAATAAAGGGGAACATCTTTCGAGCCATGAGCCACGTGAAGCTGGATTATCTTTTACCTCCACCCTGTTAAACACCATATTAGAAGTAAATTGCTTGGCTCTTTTTCCAAATGATGGAAAACCCTTATCTACCTTATCCTGTTCGTATCGAAAAGATTACCATTGAAACTGAAGACCGCAACATAAAGACCTTCAGGGTGTCCTTTCTGAATCCTGAAGCCGAAAAGCGGTTTCAGTACCGTCCCGGCCAATTTGCCGAGCTCTCTGTGGCAGGCAAGGGGGAATGCCCTATCGGCATTGCCTCATCTCCCACAGAGTCCGGATTCCTCCTTTTCACAGTGAATAAGGCGGGTGTTGTGACCACCCATTTGCACAACATGAAGGAAGGGGAGATCCTGGGAGTCCGCGGCCCATTGGGGAACTGGTATCCCTTTGACGAGATGGAAGGAAGGAACGTGGTCATTATCGGCGGCGGTTTTGCCTTTACCACCCTTCGCTCTACCATAGTTTACATGCTAGCTCCTGAGAACCGCACCCGTTTTGGAGAGATCTCTGTGGTCTACGGCGCAAGAAACGAGGGGATGCTTCTCTACAAAAATGAGCTTGCGGCGTGGCAGGAGCGCAGCGACATTCACATGCATATCACTGTTGACTGCAGCGACGACCCTTTTTGCAAGTACCACATCGGCTTTGTGCCTGCCATCTGCGAGCAGAAGATCACCAGCGCCGAAAACAGTGTAGCGATTATCTGCGGCCCTCCCGTTATGATAAAGTTTACCCAGCCCGTCATGGAAAAGGTAGGATTTGGCCCTGAAGCGATCATCATGTCCCTGGAAAACCGCATGAAATGCGGCATTGGCATGTGCGGCAGGTGCAACGTAGGCGCCGACTACGTGTGCAAGGACGGACCGGTCTTTCCCCTGGCAAAACTCAATACTCTGCCAAAAGAATACTGACCTTAGAGGATAGACATCTCATTGTCCCTCCCATTCCACCCCACATAGATTTCTGACACATCAAACCGTCAGCTTCTCGGATTTCAAGGCGTAAGCTATGGCGATACCCACAACAAAGCCGACAGCGAGATTCGAGGCAAGAGTAATCCCCAACATCACCAAAGCAACAAACAGGTCCTTTCGTTCCTTCATGTCAATTATGGTCAGAGCGAGTTGGCTTCCGGCAAAAATTAGCAACACACCCAGGACAGACATCGGGATGAGGTACACAATCGGAATGGCGTGAATCCCCAGGAAAACAGCCAGTCCGACAAAAACCAACCCGATCATGAGGTTGGAACCGGCAGTACGCGCCCCGAAGCGATAATGAGCCGCCAATCCTCCGGCTCCGTGGCATAGCGGCATGCCGCCCACCAGAAAGCTCAAAAAGTTTGCCAGGCTCATGCTTATGCACAAAGCCCGGTAAGTAACCTTTTTCGAATCCTCGCCAAAATACTGGTGTGATAGATCAGCATTGGCGATTACCGCATTTCCAAGTGTCATGGGTATTTGTGGGAGCACTAGAATAAGGAGCGCAAAGCTGAAATCGGCGCCGGAAGGTATCCCAAAGGGCAAGATCTTGGGGAGATAGATGCCGAGCTTGAGTTTCTCGAACCCTTGGTGGGTGCCAAGAACCAAGCCGAGAACAACACCACCCAGAACCACAAGGAGGCCAGCCGGCAGCTTTTTGTTATCGAGCAATAAGAGGGTCAAAACTGCCCCGATTATCCCGATGACGATACCGATCGGCAACGGCCCCAGGCTCTGTAGGGTCAGATAGGGCTCGGCCGCCTGTCGGAGAATCTGGAACTTCGAGGACCCTGCCATGAATTTGACCCCTTGCGCCATCAACAGGGTTCCCGTGGAGATCTGCACACCCCTGACGACCGGCTTAGGGATGTATTTGCCGATAATTGTCATGGCGCCGGTGCCACCGATGATCAGGAGAAACAAGCCTATCAGTGCCCCTGAAGCCGCAATCTGAGAGGCACTCATTGCTGTTGCGATGGCATATGCCCCTATGACCTTCATGGGCTGGATCGGGACCGTGATACCATAGTAAACGCCCGAAGAGATATAAAACAGGCCTACGGCGAAAAAGAGCCCCGAAGCGCTCAGGCCGTTTATCATTATCATGCCTATGGCCAGCGGCAGAAGTGTCCCCAGGTCTCCCAGGGAACCAGCCAATTCGAGTCGATTAAACCTGTAACGCGCAGTCATATCCCTCACTCCTTTCGTAACGGTTTTCGTAACCAGTTTTCTATTCCGTTAAACAACCCAAATGGGGAAAACTTGCGCTGGAGCGAAACCTCCCTATACAAAAGTTGAGATAGTAGAGCATTTCGTAATTACCATTATCAGCCTACGGCGTAGCAATACACCCCCCACCCTGCCCTCCCCCTGAAAGGCTTATACCTTTGAAGGGGGAGGGTTTGGGTTCGGTGGTTCATCGATATCGTCTTTTTTTTCAAAAAGCCCTTGACACTTGATACTATATCGTTAATATACGATATATGAAAACGATGAGACATTTCCTAAAAGTAACAAAGGCGTTGAGCGACAAAACCAGGGTGCGCATCTTTAAGATGTTGCAAAGAAAAAAAATGTGTGTATGCGAAGTGCAAGCAGTCCTTGGCATGGCCCAATCAACAGCTTCCAAGCATTTGAAAATGTTAGAAGATGCCGGCCTTATCATGAGAACCAAGGACGGTCTTTGGGTCAACTATCAAATAGACCGGCATTCTCATAATCATCACGCAGGGCCTATCATCAGCTACCTGTGCTCTGTTTTAGATGATGATCCAGAGGTAACGGCCGACGCCAAAAAGGCGGCCAGAGCGAACCGGTTAGAGCTGTGCTCTAAGTAATTTTTTAGCATATATATCACTACTTCGCAATATATCTTTATAGAAGGTGTCAATTCATGAAGGAACGTACCAAATTCATTCTGATTGCGCTGGTTTTTGTTGCAGCGTACTACATACCGTTTGGCGCACAGAATGTTCGCAACGGGATCATGGAGGCATTTTTCATGCTCCAGGAATATGCCCGGGAGCATGTGTTGGCCTGTCTGATACCGGCTTTCTTTATAGCCGGGGCCATAGCCTGCTTTGTCTCACAGGCTGCGGTCCTAAAATACTTTGGTGCCGGGGCTAAGAAGATCCTTTCATATAGCGTGGCCTCGGTATCCGGTTCTATCCTGGCTGTCTGTTCCTGCACGGTCCTGCCACTATTCGCCGGCATCTACACACGAGGTGCCGGGATCGGTCCTGCCACTGCCTTTCTCTATTCAGGCCCTGCGATCAATGTGCTTGCCATCATTCTAACAGCCCGCGTTCTGGGCTGGCAGCTCGGGCTCGCCAGGGCCATAGGCGCGGTGGTCTTTGCCGTGGCTACCGGCCTCCTAATGGCATTTATCTACAGAAAAGAAGATCAAGCAAGGGCTACCGGGGATATTTTATTGCCAGAAGAAGAGGCCAGGACACGCCCTTTGTGGAAAGACGCGGTGTACATGCTCGTCATGATCTTGATTCTCATCTTTGCGGCCTGGGCCAGGCCGAAAGATCCGGTGGGCTTCTGGATGGCCGTGCATCGGGTACACTGGCCCATCGCGGTCGGCCTTATCATCTTGCTGGGCATTATACTGAAGGCCTGGTTTTCAAAAGATGAAGTTATCATGTGGACACAATCCACCTGGGGATTTGCCAAGCAGATCCTGCCTCTTCTGTTTGCAGGTGTGCTGGTAGCCGGTTTTCTTCTGGGCAGACCGGGCCATGAGGCATTGATCCCGGAGCACTATATCCAATCACTTCTTGGGGGAAATTCCGTGGGGGCCAATCTCTTTGCGTCGGTAGCCGGGGCATTCATGTATTTTGCCACACTGACCGAGGTACCGATCCTACAGGGACTTATCGGCAGTGGAATGGGGCAGGGCCCCGCTCTTGCCCTCCTGCTTGCAGGCCCCGCTCTATCTTTACCGAATATGTTGGTTATACGAAGCGTCATCGGAACCCAGAAGACCATGGTATTCGTTACTATAGTTGTATTCATGTCCACTATAGCCGGCCTCATTTTTGGGGCAATCCTGCCGTAAATGGAGGAGACTATGGCTCAAGATCATACACTGATTAAGGTGGGAAAATCCAAGATTGGAATTACGGGGCTTAAACAGGCAATCGAGGAGGTATCGAAAAGTTTTGATGGACAATCCCCTGAGATCATAAAGGGGGAATTGTTCAAACGCCTCAAGGTCAGAAACTATATCCCCGAGCCTGCCAAGGAGAACTATATGGAGGCGTTCTGGCGCGAACATCAAAGATCTATGGGAATTGAGGTCAAGGAAGCCAGTGAAGAACTGGAAATCAAAATTCTGGGGCCTGGGTGTCCCAATTGCGAGCGGTTGGAACAGGAGGTCTACAGAATCCTGGGCGAACTCAATCTCGGCGCAGACGTGGAGCATGTCCGGGACCTCAAAGAAATTGCATCCTATGGCTTCGTGGCAACACCGGGGCTTGTCATAAATGGCAGGCTGGTTTCCACGGGAAAGGTGCCTACCAAGGCCCGGATCATAAAATGGCTCGAAGAGGCCAAGCCTGAAGAATAAAGGTAACCGTTCAGCATCCATTGCTTTTTCTGTCATTTCGACCAAAGGGAGAAATCTTTTAGCTGACAATGCGGGCTGAGCTATTACGAATGAAGTAAGTTGATCAGTGACAATAAGAGCTGAAGGAGGTTTAGAAAAATGGAAATCAAAGTTCTGGGACCGGGATGCCCTAGGTGTCAGCAAACGGAAAAGATTGTCAAGGATGCAGTAGCTGAAACCGGGGTTGAGGCCAATGTGGAAAAGGTCACCGATGTTATGAAGATTGCCACATACGGTGTGTTTGGAACGCCGGCAGTGGTTGTGGACGGTGAAGTCAAGAGTGTGGGCAAGATTCCCAAAAAGGAAGAGATCAAGGAGTGGCTGGCGAAGCCCCTAAGTTCTTTTGAGGAAGGTAAATAATGACAACCGAAGCATCTGCCACCAAGGAGGCGAAGGGGCTCAGCTTTTTTGAAAAGTATCTTTCCGGCTGGGTTATCCTTTGTATTGTTGCAGGCATCATTCTTGGGAAAGTGGCCCCGGGATTCGCGAAGTATCTGGACGGATTGGCCATTTACGTGGGACAAGCGCCTGTTGTTTCCATCCCCATCGCTATCTGTCTCTTCTTTATGATGTATCCCATCATGGTGAAGATCGACTTCGGGGAGGTCCTTATGGCGGGCAAGAATGTTAAGCCGGTGGCCCTCACCCTTTTCGTCAACTGGGCGATCAAGCCCTTTACCATGTATGCCATTTCGCTTTTTTTCCTGGGTACTGCTTTTTACTCCCTTATTGGCCCTGAGGCAATGGACTACGTCAAGATGCCCCTCGGCCTCGATCTGGCTGTGGACGAGACTCACGGGGCAGGGAGGGTGGTCTTGATCAATGGAATCAAGATGCTGGAGGTGCCCCTTTGGCGGAGCTATCTTGCGGGCTGCATCCTTCTGGGGATTGCCCCATGCACGGCGATGGTTCTCGTGTGGGGGTATCTGGCCAGAGGAAATGATGGGCACACACTTATCATGGTGGCCATCAACTCCCTCACCATGCTTTTTCTCTACGGCCCTCTAGGAGGATTTCTCTTGGGAGTAGGCCGTCTTCCTGTACCGTGGCAGGCATTGGTGCTTTCCATTGGTATTTACGTGGCACTCCCTCTCGTGGCGGGCTATGTTTCCAGAAAGCTCATTATCCAGGGCCGTGGAGATCTGTGGTTTAGAGAAAAATTTCTCCACATTCTCACCCCCATCACCAT
>JAQYWL010000349.1 GCA_030145035.1 Desulfobacteria bacterium
GAACAAAATCGTTTGTGCATGAAACAATTTCGTACCAAAGATGCCTTGCCTTCCCCCTTACAAACTGATCGATCCATTTGCTGTTGATATCCTGCGACTCGTGGGGCACGCCGCAGTATGCAAGCAAAAGGTGAGTCTCCAATGTGGCGTAGTCCTCTTTTGTCAAGACCTCTGTCCTCTTGAAAGGGGGATCTGCCGGCTCGCTGGGCCAATACCAGGCATGGACCCCTCCATGGGCTGCGGCTAACTGGTCCTGGAGCCCACAAGGAATACCGGCTACTGCCTCCTCAATGGCGTGGGCTAAGAGCACGATTTGCTTTCTGCTCATCCGGAAAATTCCATCCCCTGCCAAGGCCAACGCCTTTGACAGGGCTCCTATTAAGGCCACAGCGGCCGTGGAGGAACCTCCGAGGGCGCTTCTCGGGGGCGACTCGGATACTATCTCGATATGCACGCCCTCTACCCTGAAATAGGTTGCAATGGCAAAAATCAAACCCAGGGGGCCACTGAACGGGGCACTGTCAGCCGGGTGCTCTTCAGTTCCAAAACCTTTTGAGGACACCTTTATCTGACCGGAACTGTACGGTAAAAGCCGTACCCGGGTCTTCATATCAATGGCAATGTTGAAGGTGCACGGGGAAAGGTGATGCAGTGGATAATAAAAAGTCTTGATATCAAGGGTTCCGCCGCAATCGATCCTACAGGCAGCCGAGGCCTTGACAGCCCTCGATTCAAGGAGGTTTCTTAATACTTTCATAACCAAAGCTTTCTCCATAGTCAAATTCATTCTAACTTAACAGGCTGGACTGGACCTGTCAATACCAGCTTTGCTTGGAAGCTGTTTCAAAACCCCTTGACGACTCCATTTTGGCCATTTTTGCCGAAAGTTCTTAGTGAGGCGAAGCGTCAAAAAATTGTTAACTGTCAAACCCCTTGACAAAATCCATGCGTTCTTATAGGGAAGCTTTGTACTCGGTAAACCTGCATGTTATGGCCGTGGCCCGGCCGCATTCCCGATTCGGCTTTTTGCCCGAAATTAGGTAAGAAAGGAGAGGTGTATGAACATTCTATTTTTTGGACCAAACGGCAGTGGCAAGGGGACACAGGGAGCGATTGTCAAGGAAAAGTACAACCTTCCCCACATTGAATCAGGTGTGATCTTCCGGGAAAACATCTCCAAAGGTACCGAACTCGGTGCCAAGGCCAAAGAATACATTGACCGCGGAGATCTGGTGCCCGACGAAATCACCATCCCCATGATTTTGGACCGCTTAAAACAAGACGATTGCAAAAATGGCTGGCTCCTGGATGGATTCCCCAGAAACAAGAATCAGGCGATAAAACTCGATGACGCCCTCAAGGCCGCGGCCATGGATCTGGATGTGGTTATCGAGGTCCTGTTGGATCGACAAATCGCCAAGAACCGCATCATGGGCCGCCGGCTCTGCGCGAATGACAACAACCATCCGAATAACATTTTTATCGACGCCATAAAGCCGGACGGGGACAAGTGCCGGGTCTGCGGAGGAGCCCTTTCATCCCGCTCAGATGATCAGGACGAAGCCGCTATCGATAAACGCCACGGCATTTATTACGATACGGATACAGGCACGTTGGCCTCGTCTTACTATTTCAAGGATCTCGCTGAAAAAGAGGGCAAGATCAAATATTTGACCCTCGATGGAGCGCCCGGTGTCAAAGAGGTAACGGCCGAGCTCATGTCAAAACTATAAAATCGCTACGCGATTTTATATAGCGCGGCTACGCCGCTCAATAGAGGAAATTACTACACGATCAAGCTGAAGAAAGGGTCCGGGCGGGGACCCGCCTGCCAACGCCTCGCTTGCGGGGGAGCTACAATGCCGGCATATACGGCACTGGCGGGCAGGTAAACCCCGCCCCTACGAACCGTACCTTCCAACGTGTGTAGGGGCGCCCGCCCTGGCGCGACAAGACTTTGAGAATCTCACCAGGTGGCAACCCCGGTCTGGGCCAGGGGCTTTATGCCCGCCCGAAAAGGTTGCCTTAATTCAACCGCATTGAGGGTTTGGGAGAGCGTGAAAAGTAGTGCCTGTCCGGAATAACGTTGATGGTCTCGCAAAAAGTCATCACATCGACGGCAAAGTAAAAAGTTCATATGCAAGGCGTGCGAATCTTGAGGAATGAGGCGTACGTATGGTACGTCGCAATAACGAAAGATGAAGCACAACGCCGCAGATGGACTTTTTACGAAGCCGTCAACGTTATCCGGGCAGGCGCCCAGTGAGCGCTGACACAACGGGTAAAGCTATTTTCCCAAATAAGTAAAGGCCTTCGGTACTCGGCGCAACTGAATCTGACCATGGCAACTGTCGGTAAAGGCCCCCGCCTCCTCAAGGGCGTTGAGAATACCTCCCACCTGATTGTTGGTAACGATCATACTGCATGCCTCCCTGGCAGGTGATACCTCACTTAAAGGGGAATCCGGAGGCCGTACATGCTTCAGTCGGGCAATAGTTGCACCAGCAGCCCCAGCGGACATAGCCACGCCCACAAGATCTGTTCCTGTCCCACCATCACATAAGAGGGTTAAATCCACGAAACCTGTCAGATAATCCCTGCTTTTTTCTCCCGTTTTTTCGACTGTACTTGACTTTCGGCGCCATTCAGCGCCTCCTCTAATATGATCGATGGCTGCAACGATTTGCTCAATGCTTGCCGCATGAGTGTGTTCACCGCGTGTGACCTTCATGTTGATTATGCCCTGCTCTAAAGGGTACAGATAAATAAACCCTTTGCCGGGCTGGTCCAATTTGCCCACCTCAATCATCATTTCCATGATAACCTCGGCATCGTAAGGACTCGTGGCAATATTGATAACCTCTTTTTCGGCAGGGATCGTAATCCGCAAAAGACCCATTTTATCTCGAACACCGGTTCCAACACCGAAGTGAAGGGAAGGAACACAGATTCCCGTATCGAGTGCAACCCTTGCAACGCTATCGCCCTGGCCACGCTGGACAATACAACAGACCCCTGTAAGTTCCTGGAAAGGGATCTTTTTTGTCGCAAAGGGAGCTGGCTTGTTTTCCTGGCAGAGTTCGTGAGCCATCACCAGGTTTATCTCCTCGCTGTAGACTGACCCTCGTCCAGGAAGGTTCAGTTGGCCTTTCTCAATTATCAGGTTTAGAACAGGCTCTCCCGCCTTTCGAGCCACAAGAAAAGAAATGATATCCAGAGGGTCATCCACAAGATCGCGCCCCGGTAACAGGGCAAATATCCCTTTTCTCTCTTCGATCACCGGGGATCGGGCCGCAGCTAAATGAAGATCAATGACACCAACTTCTTTCAGGGAATCCAATATCTCTTTTGAAATATTTCTATTTACAAAAGCAGTGATTCGAGAGACTCTCTTTTCAAATTCCATCAAGAAGTGTTTCCTCTTTTGCAGTCTGAACGACTTCCGTTAGAGCAGCCTTTCTTTTTCTGTTAACCCGAAGACCTACCGCCAGCACCGAAAGAATCGGGCAAACAGAAGCAATGGCAAGTATACCAAAACCTTCAACTACTCCCACCTGGGACCCTATGCCAAGTCCCATGGCCAAAACAAGGGGAACGGTAATTGGTCCTGTGGTGACACCAGCGCTATCCCACCCGATATTTACAAATTCCTCAGTCGATAATTTCGTGATGGGAATTAACAAAAGGTAAGGGGGGGCTAACAGCCATAGAAGGGGAATATCCCAGACAATCTTGGCAACCCCAAGGGCAATGCCAACACCTACACCAATTGCAACTGCTTGCATTAAAAGGGATTTCTTAAAGGTGCCCACGGTAAGCTCCTCCACGGTCAGCCCGAGAGCGTTTAACGCAGGTTCCGCCAGTGTAGCTCCATATCCCATAACAAAGGCAAACAGCAACACAACGGCTATCCCCCCAAAACTTCCCTCTGAGCCAAACAAAGGTCCCTTTGTCGGAGTACACCGGTACTGTTTCGTTACATGGTCAAAGCTCTTTTCATCGTAAGGAATTGGAACATAGTCACTGCCTATTTTTGCATAAAAAAAGTACAGTTTTTCACCCTCCGGAGAGATGGCCGATTCAACCAGATCGGGATCAAAGTTGATGATGTTTCTTTTTTCATCTAAAAGTTGAATGGTCTTAAAGGAAGATGGAAGCGCACTGCCAACCTGGTTTCCAAGTTTATCCAGACCCAGCTCAATGCCAATGCTGAATATTCCCATTCCCAAAATAGTAAACAATAAGCCAGCCAGAATCTCATCAGTACGACGCAGTTTTTCGCGGAGTAAGA
>JAQYWL010000305.1 GCA_030145035.1 Desulfobacteria bacterium
CTTCGGGAGCGGATTAGAGAAGCAGCGCAGGAGGCCCGCCTGACGCGGGTCCATATCCCGAGCCCTGAACTTTGCACCGATAATGCAGCCATGATTGCCGTCATGGGGTACCATCAACTCTCGCCCGCCTCGCCTGAGGCCCGCGCAGGTCCGCCGCAGGCGGAATGGCGGGCGGGCCTGGACCTGGATGCCTACTCCAAGACGAGGCACTCAGGACGTCTGGGAGTTGTTAGATAGTGCTTGACCGAAAACCTCTGTTTTTTCGGTCAAAAATTCGAAATCCGAAACACGAAATCCGAAACAATGACAGAAATAAAAATGTTCCAATGACAAAAACATCGAATTTTCAATGTATTAGTTTTGGTCATTTTGTCATTCGGTATTCGGATTTGTTTCGGATTTCGGATTTCGATATTCGGATTTTGCCTGAATTTGACTTCTCGTTCACGCACTAGATAGAAAGAAAGGAGTAAATCAATGAAGGCCCTAGTCCTCTCCGGTGGCAAGGGAACCAGACTCAGGCCGCTGACCCATACGATGCCCAAACAGCTTGTTCCAGTGGCCAATGAACCGATCTTAGGGTATGTGTTTCAGCACATTAAGGATGCGGGTATCAAAGAGGTGGGTGTAGTGGTTTCCCCGGAGACGCAAAAAGATGTGCGCCAATTTCTCGGCAAGGGGAGTCGCTGGCGAGTGCGAATCACCTACATCCCGCAAGAACAACCCCTGGGGTTGGCCCATGCAGTCAAGATAGCCCGCCCTTTTCTGGGCAACTCATCCTTTGTGATGTATCTTGGAGACAATCTCCTTGCTCAAGGGATTAAAGAGTTTATGGGGCAGTTTCATTCAACCAACCCGGACGCACTCATATTTCTTAAAGAAGTAGACAATCCTCAGGCGTTTGGTGTGGCTGTATTGAACAAAAAGGGACAGATTATGAAGCTTGTGGAAAAACCCAAAAATCCGCCTTCCAATCTTGCCCTGGTAGGTGTTTATTTCTTCTCACCGAGTATTCATGAGGCCATTGAGCGGATCAAGCCATCTCGGCGAGGGGAGCTTGAAATCACAGATGCGATTCAAGAATTGATGCGACTGGGCTACTCTGTGAAAGGGCAAATCTTAGAGGATTGGTGGCTCGACACTGGAAAAAAAGATGACTTCCTGGCTGCCAACACGATTGTACTCGACGATTATATCAGACGCAACGTGGAGGGAAAGATAGACGGCAAAAGCAGAGTAGACGGACGTGTGCAAATAGACAAGACAGCCAAGATTATCAGCAGCATTGTGCGCGGTCCTGTAGTCATCGGAAAAAGGTGTGAGATTGTCAATTCATTCATCGGGCCTTACACGACCATTGGCCATGGAACACGTATCATCAATTCAGCAATTGAGCACTCGGTCATCCTCGACAAGTGCCGGATTGAAAATATTGCAAGACTCGAGGATAGCCTCATTGGCCGAGAGGCCGAGGTTATCCACTATGACACAAACCACAGCCGCGCCTTGCGCCTGCTTATCGGGGACAACAACATCGTTGAGGTTTAAGGGGGCATCAGCAAATGGGGCATCCCCGGTTTCTTACCGGCCTCGCCATGACTTTAAATTGAATATTGACTATTGAAGATTGACAATTGGAAGGAAATCAATCGTCAATTGAATATTGAGAATTGAAAGAAAATCAGAAATCAATCTTGACGAACTCGTAAAAAGTCGGACTCAGTGAATGTGTCATTTCGACCGCAGGGAGAAATCTAATGTTTTCATAATGTTACACGGAAAAGATTTCTCGCTTCACTCGAAATGACAAGTTATGAGGACTTTTTACGAAGCCGTCAATATTGACAATTGGAAGGAAATCGGAAATCAATCGTCAATCGTCAATCGTCAATCGAATGGGGGGACCAAGTTTGAAAAAGACGGTATTGATCACAGGCGGCTGCGGGTTTATCGGCTCCAATTTTATACGCCACATGCGCAGGACCCATCCCGAGCTTGAGCTCATCAACCTGGACAACCTTTCCTATTCCGGCAACCCGGACAATCTAAGGGCCCTGGAGGATGATCCGTATTATCGTTTTGTCCACGGCGATATCGCGGATGAGGAGCTGGTTCGGTCCCTGCTTCAAGAGGACCATGTTCGGGCTCTGGTGCATTTTGCCGCAGAATCCCATGTGGACCGATCGATATTAGTGGCCAAGGCATTTGTTCAAGCAAATATCGTGGGCACTCATGTACTCCTGGAAAGCGCGAGGCAATATTGGATGGATACCCTGTCCGGTGAGCCCTCGTTCCGGTTTGTCCACATATCCACGGACGAAATCTACGGGACACTGGGAGAAGATGGATCCTTTTCCGAAGAAAGTCCTTTTCGTCCTAACTCCCCATATGCGGCCACCAAAGCCGCCGCAGATCTTCTCGTGCGTGCCTATTTTGAGACATACGGGCTGCCTGCCCTCATCGTGAGACCATCCAATAACTATGGTCCTTACCAATATCCGGAAAAATTCATCCCCCTTATGATTACCAACCTTATAGAAGATAAACCTCTGCCCATTTACGGAAAAGGTTTAAATGTCCGGGACTGGATCTTTGTTACAGACACCTGCCGGGCAGTTGACCTGATCATGGACAAAGGGAAACCTGGCGAGGCGTACAATGTTGGCGGTGAGACCGAAAAACCGAACATTGATGTGGCGCGAGACCTTCTGGCTTTGTTTGGCAAGGAGGCCGCTGAAGGCGCATATCTCACCTTTGTCGCGGACCGCCCGGGGCACGACCTGCGCTACGCCTTGAACAACGAAAAAATCAAAGGCGAATTGGGTTTCAAACCTGCGGTGGCCTTCCAGGAGGGAATTGAACTGACCGTGGCCTGGTATAAAGAAAATGAATGGTGGTGGAGACCCCTTAAGCAAAGACTGTCTCGTGAAAGCAAAGGGTTCTGGAGTGTACCATGAAGGTCGTCGTCCTAGGTTCCAAGGGAATGTTGGCCCAGGACCTGATCCCAATAATAGCAAAAGAACACAAAACCCTGTCCTTTGACAAAGACCGGGTGGACATAACAGACAAGAAAAGTGTCTTTGAACTTGTGGGCGCAAATAAACCGGACCTTGTTATCAATTGCGCAGCCTATAATCAGGTTGATCAGGCCGAGACGGATCGCCAGGCAGCGTTTCGCGCGAATGCATACGGGGTTCAGCAATTGGCCCTTGCCTGTGAGGAATTCGGGAGTGTACTTTGTCACTTCAGCACCGACTATGTCTTTGACGGCAAAAGTACCCGCCCATACCGGCCCGATGATGAACCGAATCCGATCAGTGTCTATGGAGAATCAAAGCGGGCCGGGGAAGTATTCGTACAGTCCATCCTGAACCGATACTATCTGATCCGCACGAGTTCGCTGTATGGCAAACATGGCGGGAATTTCGTCCACACGATTCTGAGGCTGGCGAAAAAGAAGGAGCCCTTGAGGGTCGTACAGGATCAAGCCATGTCCCCCACATGGACGGTCAACCTGGCCCAGGGCGTAGTCAAATTGATCACTTCGGGCAAATTCGGGGTGTATCACCTCACAGATCGAACACGGGGCGGCATTAGCTGGTTCGAATTTGCCGGAGAGATCCTTAAAGTGAAGGGACTGCCCAATGAGATCGAGCCGACCACCAGCCAGGAATTTATCCGCTCTCCGAGCCGGAGGCTTCTACGAGCCGGAGGCCCTGCCAAGCGCCCTGCATACTCCGTTCTTGACACCAGTCTTTTCACTTTATGCTGCGGCTACGAACCCATGCCATGGCAGGAGTCTCTGAAGCGTTTTCTTGATAAAACTTAGCTCCGCTACGCTCCCTCCGGCCCTCTATCCCCTTGAGCCTTTTTATGGCTTCCATTTTTTGCCGGTTCCCAATCTTTGCGCTTTCCACGGCCTGCTTTAAGATTTCAATGGAACGATCATACGATTCTCTATCCACAGGATAGGGGTGCCCGTCTTTGCCGCCGTGGGCAAAGCTGAAGCGGGCCGGGTCCCGAAAACTTACACTGGCGCCATATATGAGTTCAGACAAAAGGGCCAGGGCGCGGATGCTCTTTGGCCCCACCCCCCGAAGGCCGATGAGGTTTTCAAAATTTCCCGGTTGGGCCTCGTAGGCGGCAAGGAATGTCTTGTACAACCTGTCGGGATGAAGATCTTGAGCCAGGATATGATGCCGGGGCGGAAGCTTCAGGGTTTGCACCTTCTTTAACTCCTCGATCAGAATATCAGGACTTTCGCATCCTATTACGGCGCTCGCCTTGCGGGCCTCCTCGCCTTCTTCGGCCACCATGTTCAAGACATTCTTTTGCCCCCGGCCGCCGCAGACGGCGGCATGGGGTTCGCAGGTGAAATCGCAAATCGATTCTCCCAGCCAGTGATACCGCCTGGCATATCGATTTGTCTCATTCATTCCCTGCTGCACCACGGCCCAGTTGCCGTCGGCAGTAAAAAAGAAGCTGTGGTGATAGAGGCTATATCCGTCTTGAAGCCCTGCATTGTCCACCTTGGCAGACATCCTGCTCGCATAAACAAGGCCCTCCGGGTCTATTGAAAGGGCCTCGCCAAAATCCAGGATGTTTTCAGGCGTTCTCAGAGCCGCTTTGCCCTTGCCGCCGGCAACAAAGAACCCTAAATCCTCCTCAAGCCCCCTGATTCCTTCCTTTATGGCGCCGCAGGCCGTGGTGGTCAACCCGCTGCTGTGCCAGTCAAAACCCAGGACCGAGCCAAGGGCCTGAAACCAATGAGGGTCTGAAAGCCTGTGCAGGAGTTCCCGGGTCCCAAACTCCTGCACCATGGCAATGATGATCTGACGCGCCAGCCCGGTCATACGCTGAAAAAGCCAGCGCGGCGCTTTGCCGCCGTGAAGCGGACTGTCTGCGATACCGGTTCTTTTCATGGCATAATAAGTACGTCTCGGAATTTGTACAACTGGCTGTAATCATTCATCTTTTAGTGGCACTTTTCTGGGCCATCAATATGGAATGATGGAATAGTGGAATGATGGAATGTTGGGGGTGAGAAGCAGAAAAAAATCATTTTCTAATTGTTTTCATTCCTCCCCGCCTGCCAGCGCCACATACGGCATGCAGTTTACATGCTATCATCTCTGGCAATGGCGGGCAGGTTAACCCAATATTCCAGTATTCCAACATTCCATTATTCCAATTGTGAGCGAAGCGAACTAAGTTCTCTTTGGCCTACAACACATCCAATGGGCTTTGAACCCCCATACCACAGCCATACATGAGCTTTGCCAACAGAACATAAGTACTTGACATTCCGGCCAGAATCCGGTTAACTTCCGATTTAGTCATAACTGTCGGCAGCCTCTCCGGCTTCTTGGCTCTCTCCATATGGCCAAAGTCGCCCAACTCCATGCGTAGAACGTGTTTGTATAGAAAAACAATGGCATTAAGCGCTTGATTTTGCGTGCTTGCTGCAACATTGAGATCGGTTGCCAGGTGAGAAATGAATTGCGAAATTTCTTTTTCCCCATTACGTTCACTTTTGGCAAACATATCTTATTTTTTAGTGTTTTTCAATACCCCGCTGCTTGCGGCGGCGGTACCGCATAGTTCCCTCTCCCCTGGTGGGAGAGGGCCTGCCCTGTTAAATGGGCTGATCAAAGTTGTGATAAGCTACATGAATGTCCATAAGTCCAATAGGTTGTAGAAAGTTCAATACGTTTATTTAACAGGGTGAAGGTGAGGGGGTATAAATGGTATTTCTTGTCATACCCCGGCCGCTTGCGGCGGGGTCATTCATTTGACAATTGCAAGAAAAAATGTGTATTGCAGTAATATAAAGCTGCATATAGGCAGTATAATACCGAATGACATCATTTTCGTTATCTTCCGGTTTCAATATTACGACGCTCGTTGCCAAACGTATTGTATTTATTGTAATAATGCTTGATATCACATTCCTTGTGCAGTAATATAAACCAGCATATAGGAAATATACTCTAAGGTTGGGCCATAAGAAATAGAAAGGAGGTTTGACAGTATGTCATGGAATCTTGAAGAACTAGAAACCGAAGTATTGAACCTTAGTCTCGAAGGGAGAGCTCGACTTGCTGAAAAGCTCATATTGAGCCTTGATGCGCCCTCTGAGGAAGAAAATTTGCACCTCTGGGTTGTCGAAGCCGAGAAACGGCTCAAGGCGCTTAGGGAAGGTAAAGCCAAAGAAATACCCGCTGAAGAGGCATTCCGCCGAGCTAGGGCCGCGATCTTATGAGAAAAGTGACCTTTCACGAAGATGCCAATGCCGAGATGAACGATGCGGCCCAGTATTATGAAGAAAGGGCTTTTGGCCTAGGTTTGTCCTTCCTGGATGCCGTTGAAGATGCTGTTCACAAGGTATTGGAGGATCCAGAGGCATACCAACTTGTGGGCGATGAAGTTCGCCATAAGCTCTTGATGCGCTTTCCATACAGTGTCCTCTATGTTATCGAACCTGATCGTATCCGCGTCGTAGCAGTTGCGCACCAGAAACGTCGTCCGGGATATTGGAGCTATCGGTTGTAAGTAATCGCGTATACAAGGCCCAACAAGACGGTTGCACTCGGACGGCTAGAAGCGGCGGCTTTTTGAAACACCGCGGCCTTGGGCACTTTATCGACACTCTACGCCGCCCGCCATTCACCCGCCGCCGGTGAACCGCAGGCGTTAGGCACTGAAAGGATCATGAGTATGCCCACCATTTTGCTGATTTTCGGATGGCGTCTTTTCTTTTATGCAAACGAAGGAAATGAACCCATCCATGTCCACTGTCGAAAGGGCGGGAAGGAATGCAAATACTGGCTGGACACGGAAACGTTCGATTTGGAGGAAGCGTATGCTTTCAATAATGACATCAAGAGATCAGCGTGAGATAAAGAAGATCATATTCGAGCATTACGACTATATTGAACAGCAGTGGGAGGAGTTTCAACGCCGGAGAGCGCTATGAGAACACATCATGAAGTGCAGAACGTCCATTTTGAAGGGGATCATATTCTCTTAACCATTGATGGACAGGAAAAACGATTTGATATAGAAC
>JAQYWL010000100.1 GCA_030145035.1 Desulfobacteria bacterium
TACTCCCTGGCCCAGACCTGGTTTTCAAGGGCAACAGCTTGTTTCGGGGGCGTCGCGCCAGGGCAGGCCATTGCTCCAACACTCCAAATTGTGGTTCGACGGTTCGACGGGCTCACCGCCCTGAGCAAAGTCGAAGGGCAAGCTCACCACCCTGAGCAAAGTCGAAGGGGGGCGAAGCCCCAAACTTCACAGTATGTCCAAAGAATTGATCATCAATGCTACGGACCACGAAACCCGAGTTGCCTTTGTAGAAAACGGCAACCCCCGGGAACTCTTCATTGAAAGACCCAAGGAGTCTGACATTGCAGGCAACATTTACAAAGGACGGACAGTGCGTGTGCTTCCCGGGATGCAGGCAGCCTTTGTTGATATAGGCCTTGAGCAGGCCGCTTTCATCTATGTGGCGGACGTGGTGAACCATTACCGTGAGTATGAGTATCTCATGCAGTTACTCCCCGATGAGAGCGAAAATGATCTCACCGACCTTGACACGGAGAAGCGCCCCCGTAACCTGGACCAAGAGTTCATGATTGAAGATCTCCTTCATGAGGGACAAGAAATTGTAGTCCAGGTGTCCAAGGCCCCTATTGGAAACAAAGGAGCCAGGATCACAAGCAGGGTATCACTGCCGGGTCGTTTTCTGGTCCTCATGCCTACCACAAATCACATTGGCGTTTCTCGGCGTATAGAAGATGAAAATGAGCGAAGACGGCTAAAGGAGACCTTAACAGACCTCCGTCCTGAAAATTACGGTGTCATAGCAAGGACGGTCAGTGAAGGGGTCAACAGGGAGAAACTTGCCAATGAAACGAACTTTCTCGTGTCCCTATGGCTGGACATTCAAAAAAAGGGTGCCAAAGCCCCGGTGCCGAGTCTGTTGCACAAAGAACTAAATGTGACCCTCCGGGCGGTCCGGGATCTCTTTACTCATGAAGTCGACAAGCTCGTCATTGATTCCAAGCGGGCATACGAGGAAATCTTGAAGTTCTTAGATACATTCATGCCAAGGCTTAAAGCATCCGTCGAACTGTATGAGGACAGCGAGCCTATTTTTGATGCTTACAACCTCGAATCGGAAATATCCCGTGCTCTCAAGAAGAAGGTCTGGCTCAAATCCGGAGGATATATTGTCATCGAGCATACTGAAGCCCTGGTGGCAATTGATGTCAATACCGGCCGGTACGTGGGAAGACAAAATCTAGAGGAGACCATCCTCAAGACGAACCTCGAAGCGCTCAAGGAGATTGCCTATCAGATCAGACTTCGGGATATCGGCGGGCTGATCATTATTGACTTTATCGACATGGAGAAAAAATCGAATCGAGAGAGGGTATTCAATGCGCTGGAGGAGGCCCTCAAGAAAGATCGGAGCAAGACACATGTGCTTCCTGTGTCTGAGTTTGGACTCATCGAAATGACGCGAAAGCGCACCCGTGAGACACTCAACCGCATGCTCTGTGAACCATGCTTTTACTGTGAGGGCGAAGGATATCTCAAGTCGAGGCGCACAGTTTGCTACAATATCTATCGGGATATGCGCCGGGAGTCTGGCGAGATGCTGGCTCCGTGCATCACGCTGAAGGTACACCCCGAGATTGCCGAGCTGCTTCTGGGGGAGGAGAGTTCCCTAATAGATTCCCTTGAAGTGGCCCTGAACAAAAAGATTATTGTTCGGCCTGATCCACATTTTCATGTAGAGCAATATGAGATGTATGAAATGCACAAGAATTACCTTGACAGTGGGAATTGATTCCTTTACTAAATTGTTATGTTACCAAAATCTGGCATCCTTCATTCCTTGGTTTACACTTATTAAGGATGCGGGCGCCAAGAGATAAGTTCCTTTGTTCCTACTTTTTGGTGTCAGGTGTCAGGTGTCAGGTGTCAGGAGCGACAAACGCGAGATCTGAAACCTGAACACTGAAACCTGAAACCTGGGGTGGTGAAAAAAAGTGTAAACTACTTTATGGCGAAAATGAAGGATGCCCAAAATCTCAGCTGATTATGAACTTAGGAAGGTTACTAACATGTACGCTGTAATATCCACTGGGGGCAAACAATACAAAGTCTCGGAAGGGGAAATGCTAAGGGTTGAAAAGATCCCGGGTGAGATAGGCGCGCCCGTCTCCTTTGACCGTGTACTCATGTTTTCCAATGGCAAGACGGTCAAGGTCGGTCAGCCGACACTTGCTGATGTGGCTGTGACAGGTCATATTGTAGAACAGGGAAAGGCCAAAAAGGTCATTGTTTTCAAGTACAAACGGCGGAAGCGTTATCGGAGAAAGCGCGGCCATCGGCAGCAGTACACGGCACTTAAGATCGATAGCATTGAAGCAACATAGAGAAGAACTTGGGAGCTTCGCCCCAATTGGAGTATTGGAGTGATGGAGTACTGGAGTGATGGTTTTGGAGGAATAGAAATGATTCTTTCCGCTTTTATTACCCACTACTCCAGCAGTCCAACACTCCAGTACTCCCTATGAATGGCACAAATAAGTTGGTATAAAAAACCTATAGTTCCATTAAGATGTAGAAATTCCGAGACGGTTAGGGAGCAAATATGGCACACAAGAAAGCAGGCGGGAGTTCACGAAACGGCCGTGACAGCGCCGGCCAGAGGCGTGGCGTGAAGCGTTTCGGCGGGCACAACGTTTCAGCAGGTAATATACTGGTGCGACAGCTTGGAACGAAGATGCATCCCGGCAGGAATGTAGGCATGGGGAGGGATTACACACTCTTTGCCAAAATCGATGGAGTCGTCACCTTTGAACGTATGGGACGATCCAGAAAAAGGGTCAGTGTTTATCCCCTGTAAAATCGCGAAGCGATTTTATGAAATTTATTGATGAAGCCCTGATCACCGTCCGGTCCGGGGATGGCGGCAATGGCTGTGTGAGTTTTAGACGCGAGAAATACGTCCCCAAAGGGGGCCCAAACGGTGGAGATGGCGGCAAGGGCGGTGATGTACTTTTCGAAATCACATCCCGAATGCACACCCTTTACAGCTTCAATTTCAAAAAGCATTTCAGGGCTGAACGAGGGAAACACGGTCGAGGGAAAAATCAGTCAGGGAAAAGCGGCAAGGACCTGGTCATCTTCGTCCCTCCCGGCACCTTAATCAAGGAGGCCGAAACCGGAAGCGTACTCAAGGAGTTTGTGCGAAGCGGCGAATCTTTTTTGGTGGCTCATGGGGGCCGTGGCGGCCTTGGAAATCAACATTTTGTATCCAAAAGGAACCGTGCACCCCGATATGCGCAAAAAGGTGAACCCGGCCAGACCCTTTCTTTGAAACTTGAGCTAAAACTCCTGGCCGATGTTGGCATCATAGGACTACCCAATGCGGGCAAGTCTACCCTGGTGTCGAAACTTTCCTCTGCACGTCCCAAGGTTGCCGACTACCCCTTTACAACGTTAACACCCACCCTCGGCGCGGTTGAGCCTCAACAAACCGATCCCTTTGTCATAGCCGACATCCCGGGGCTGATTGAAGGTGCGCACCGGGGGGTGGGTCTTGGGACCAGGTTTCTCAAGCACGTGGAGAGGAGCCGGTTTTTGCTTCACCTGATCGATCTTTCCGACGTTCCATCTGAAGCCCCCCTAAGCCCGTATCACACGGTCAATCAGGAACTCCGGCTGTTCAGCCCATCCCTTGGCCAAAAAACTCAGGTGATCGTATTAAATAAGGTAGACAAACCCGGTACCCGGGCTGTGGCAGAAAGACTTCGCAATGCCCTTGAGCCATTGAATCCCGACGTATGGGTCATTTCAGCCATCACGGGTGAGGGCTTAGAG
Organism: Desulfobacteria bacterium; assembly: GCA_030145035.1. Taxonomy (GTDB): domain Bacteria; phylum Desulfobacterota; class Desulfobacteria; order Desulfobacterales. The sequence goes on from JAQYWL010000100.1 coordinate 3,793, forward strand.
GAATTAAGAGACCATTTGGCCGGGCTGGTGGAAAAGGGCCGTCAGGAACAAAGAGACGGAATGTAGCCGTTATTTGTTATTCGTTATTCGGGAATCCGTCTAACATTTGTGTGTACACGAGGCATCCTTCATTCCTTGGTTTACACTTATCAAGGATGCGGGCGCCAAGAGATAAGTTCTTTTGTTCCTACTTTTTGGTGTCAGGTGTCAGGAGCGACAAACGCGAGACCTGCCCGCCATTGCCGTGTATGCGGGCATTGTAACCTCGCTGTGACGCAGGCGTTGGCAGGCGGGTCTGAAACCTGAACACTGAAACCTGAAACCTGGGGTGGTGAAA
>JAQYWL010000006.1 GCA_030145035.1 Desulfobacteria bacterium
TGCCCTGGCGCGACCTCCGTGGGACAAGCTGTTGCCCTTGAAAACCAGGTCTGGGCCAGGGAGTACTGGAGTAGTGGGTATTAAAACCGGTATAAGGCGCAAGGCGTAAGGCGCAAGGCAAGATGTTTTCCCCGTACGCCTTTGTACCCTGGGGCCCTTACGCGAGCTGCTTCTAAACCATCACTCCAATACTCCGGCACTCCAATACTCCAATTGGGGCGAAGCCCCCAAATTGGATTCATATATCCAATATGACCTGGGCTTCCCAACCCCCTCTTCTTTCCTTGACATACAGCTTATGATAAGTAACCGCTTTGATTCCCGTTTTGATTTCATGGCGTGCAGGATCTAAGACCTCTCCCCGCGCGTTCGCCTCCAGATGGTTATCCTCGATCCGTTTGACTTGAAAACTCTTAAAGACCAGCATCTCAGTATCATACAGGTACAGAAGTTCACTCAGCCATCTGACCATCAGATTGTCCAGGCCGTCGGCCTCCACCTTTATGGATCTTTCTATCCTCTCTTTGACGCTTTCGAGTGCCACAAGGGCTTCAAAGAAGGCCTCGGCCGCATGGGTAAACAGCTTTTCCGGGCTGGCACCGTAGACCTTGAACCCCAAATCCGCTGTATGCTCTATAAAGTCGTATTTCCTGGGCACTGCATACACTTTCGTCCAATCCTGGACGATTAGCCGTAATAACTCATATCGCTAATTCTACGTTTCGCTCCCCACTGTACCAGCTTGCACTCGACCATTTCCATTCTTCAGGAATCGATACAAGACCTCTTTTAACTGGATTATTATGAATATACATTATTTTTTCTAAAAGTTCGCCTTCACTATGGATATTTCGATCATATCCAGGACCAGTTTGCCAGAATCGAAAGACCTTCCGCCTCCCCCGCTGGACGGTTAATTTTTCCACGGACAAACAAGTTTGTTCATGCCACCCCGTCCCGTCACTCTTTTGAGTTAGCGGTTATGCCCCCGTGGGGGAGGGCAGGGGTGATGGGGCTATTCATAGCATGACGGAGTCAAGCGGGTCTACCGGTTGCCGCGCTGTATTATTGAGTTGACCCCGACGTTGCAAAAAATCTTATAGCATATTTCCTTCACTTGGGCTGCTCTTAATGCAACATCGGTGTTGACTTCCCGGTCTTTTCTGCATTAAGTCTAGAAAGTTTGTGAAGGGCGGGGTAAACCCGCCCCTACGTAGGGTCGGCTTTATGCCGACCGCAGCTAGGTTCTCAAAGAGAGATATTGCTAGAATGATCAGACTGGTCAGGGGCTTCAAGGATATCCTTCCATCAGACACTGCACTCTGGCAGCATGTCGAAGCATTGGCGCGTGAGTTGCTTGAAGACTTTGGTTTTTCCGAACTGCGCATCCCCATCCTTGAGCAAACCGAGCTCTTTGCCCGCAGTATTGGAACCAGCACTGACATTGTAGAAAAAGAGATGTATACCTTTATCGACCGGAGTGGAGATTCACTCACACTGCGGCCCGAGGCCACGGCCTCGGTAGTCAGGGCCTACATTGAGCACGGGTTATATGCAAAAACCCCTGTATGCAAATTATACACAACCGGCCCGATGTTTCGCAGGGAGCGCCCCCAGAAAGGCCGGTACCGGCAGTTTTACCAAATCAACGCCGAGGTCTTTGGGCTACACGACCCCAGGGCGGATGCAGAACTGATCCTCCTCCTGATGACTATTGTCGGCCGCCTTGAGCTTTCCGGGGCTGGGCTTCACATCAACTCTCTGGGCTGCCCTGAGTGCCGTCCTCAATTCAGGGAGGCCCTAAAGCCCTTCTTGAGAGGACAAACCGAGGAGCTATGTTCAAACTGCCTCAGGAGGCGGGATAAGAACCCCATGCGGATATTTGACTGCAAGGTCCCAACCTGTAAGAAAGCCATGCTGGATGCCCCCTCCATCCTGGACTATCTTTGTGAGACTTGCCGGGCCCACTTTGAGACTGTGAAGAGCTCTCTGGACAGGTTTCAGATACCTTACCAGATCAATCACCGCCTGGTAAGGGGATTGGACTACTACACCCGGACGACGTTCGAGGTGCTGGCCGAGGCCCTGGGAGCCCAAGACGCAGTGGCAGGGGGCGGACGATATGACGGTCTTGTGAAGGCACTGGGAGGCCCTGATCAGCCCGGCGTGGGGTTTGCCATTGGTGTGGATCGATTAATAGAACTTTTGGCGGCCCGGGCCCAAAGTTTTGAAAGGCGGCCCCATTTGTTTATTGCCGCCTTAGGCCTGAGAGCCCAGGATACGGCCTTCCAGTGGGTGCAGGACTTCAGAATGCAAAAGGTTCGCGCGGAGATGGATTTTGAAAACCGGAGCCTTAAGAGCCAGATGCGCCGGGCGGATAAACTTGGGGTGTTATATACACTTATCGTGGGCGACCGTGAATTGGATGACGGGGCTGTGGTGCTCAGAAATATGACGACCAAGGAGCAGGAAAATGTGTCCGTGCAAGACCTTGTAAGGCTTGTTGTCAATAGAATAAGGACCGAATAAGACTGAGGTCAGAGGTTGGAGGCAAGCGGCGTATTCAGCCGTCGTAGCCAGGGCTACTATGGCGAAGTCGGCGCCGCGCTATATAAAATCGCGCAGCGATTTTATGAAAGGAGCCGGTTTTGCTTGATTCACTCGGGGACATGAAACGGACCCATAACTGTTGTGAGTTGACGGCCAAAGACGTAGGTAAAGAAGTGGTACTGATGGGGTGGGTCCAGCGCAGGCGTGACCATGGCGGAGTAATATTTATAGACCTTCGGGACCGCGAGGGGATTACTCAGGTAGTCTTTAACCCGGAGTTCAACGAAGAGGTTCACCAAAAGGCCCATGCCATCAGAAACGAGTTTGTGCTGGCAGCTCGGGGAACCGTGGCACCACGGCCTGAAGGGATGATCAACCCCAAGTTGAAAACCGGTGAGATTGACGTGATGAGCTCAGAACTGAGGATCCTCAACACGTCCCGGACACCGCCGTTTGTCCTGGAAGATGATACGCAGGTATCCGAAAGCATCTGTCTGCAATACCGTTACCTTGATATGCGCCGTCCGGTGCTCCAGAAAAACCTCATGCTCCGGCACAGGGCAGCCGCAGCCATTCGTTCTTATCTAGATAGCCTGGGATTTCTTGACATTGAAACGCCGTTCTTGACCAGGAGTACACCAGAGGGCGCCAGGGACTACCTCGTGCCAAGCCGGGTCAATCCCGGGCAATTCTACGCCTTGCCCCAGTCTCCTCAGATATTCAAGCAACTCCTGATGCTGGCTGGATTCGACCGTTACTACCAGGTTGTTCGCTGCTTTCGGGACGAAGATCTACGCGCAGATCGACAGCCGGAATTTACCCAGATTGACCTTGAGATGTCCTTTGTGACAGAAGATGATGTGATGGCTGTCACCGAAGGGATGATGACCACCCTTTTTAAAGACGTCCTCGGGATAGAGATTGAACGTCCGTTCAAGCGTTTGACCTACGAAGAGGCAACCGGCCGATTCGGTCTGGATAGACCCGACCTTCGATTCGGTCTGGAGCTAAAAGATGTATCTGACATTGTCCACACCTCTGGCTTTAAGGCATTTGCAGAGGTGGTGAAATCCGGCGGTCTGGTTAAGGCCATCAATGCAAAGGGCTGCATTGATCTTTCACGAAAGGAGATTGATGACCTGACAGAATTTGTGGCGATATACAAGGCCAAAGGTCTGGCCTGGATCAAAGTACGACCCGATTCCTGGCAAGCGCCTATTGTTAAATACTTTAACGATGGAGAAAGGGAAGCCCTTCGCCAAAGGCTCGACATGGAGCCCGGCGACCTTGTCTTCTTCATAGCCGATCAATCCAGGGTAGCAAATGAGGCACTGGGACAGCTTAGAACGCACCTGGCTGAAAAACTGGGGTTGATCAACCAGGGCCGGTACGACTTTGTGTGGGTGACTGAGTTTCCTCTCATGGAATATGACGAGGAAGAAAAACGGTATATGGCCGTGCACCATCCCTTCACAGCCCCTCTTGAGGAGCACATAGGTCGGCTCACCCATGATCCGCTTGCAGTTCGATCCAGGGCCTATGATCTTGTGCTCAACGGAGCTGAGATTGGCGGGGGAAGCATCCGCAACCATCAGCGTGTGATCCAGGAAAAGGTATTTGAGGCATTAGATATTGATCGCGCTACCTACGAGAAGAAGTTCGGTTTTCTTCTAAAAGCCCTTGACTTTGGCGCCCCTCCCCACGGCGGCATTGCCCTGGGATTTGACAGGCTCGTTATGCTTATGGCCAAACAGACCTCGATCCGGGATGTCATCGCCTTTCCAAAGACCCAAAAGGCGGCCTGCCTTCTTACGGGGGCGCCTTGCGAGGCTTCCGCGGCCCAGCTTCGGGAACTCTTCTTGAAGGTACGAACGTTGAAGTCGTAGGGCAGCCCACTGTGGCTGCCTGTTTGGATTGGTCGGCACGGTGGCCGACCCTACTGGATGGATACTAACTAAGGAGCAGTGGCTTTTTATTTATAGAAGAGAAGCTGGATCTGTCCGTTCTTGACCTGAGTGAGGTATACGTCGTCTATCCCCTGGTGATCCCGGGGTCCGAAATTAATAACGGCTCCAATTCCTACGTAATGTTCCTTAATGGACTCTAATGCCCTGATAAAACCTTCCCGCGTAATATCTCGTCCTGCCCGCCTCAGGGCTTCAATCAAAAGCCTGGCATTAATAAAGCCCTCAAAACTTACAAAGTTCAGTACGTCCTCCGGATAATGTTGAGTTAAAAGGCGGGAATATTGCTCACAGGCGGGCAATAGAATCCGTTCAGTAGGCGGGGGTACAACTTGCGTAATCAAGACCCCCTCACCGGCATCACCAAGTTCCTGAACCAGTTTATCTGCTCCTACAAAGGAGACATTATGGAAGACAGGGTTAAAGCCTTTTGATTTGGCCAGCTTTATGAATTTGGCACAGGGGTCATACGTGCCTATCATGATGACCGCCTGGGCTCGAGATGCCTGGATCTTGTCAAGGGCGTCCTCAATATCCAGGGTCCCCCTTATGAAACTCCCCGTTGCCACTGGAGAAAGATCATATTCTTGCAAGGCAATCTGTGTTCCCCTTAGACCATCAAAACCATAGTCGTCATATTGATAGAATACCGCTATACGGCGCAGCCCTTTTTCTTCCACAAAGTAGCGCACCACAGCGTTGGTCTCCTGGTAGTAAGATGATCGGACATTAAAGATATAGTGCCGGAAGGGAAAGCGCAGTTTATCTGCCCCGGTGAAGAGACCCAGAAGCGGGATTTTTGCCTCCTCAACAATATCTATGATCTTTACGCTGGTCGGTGTCCCCACATAGCAGAAGAGGCAAAAGACCTTGTCCTTGTGGATTAACCTTCTTGTGTTGGCAACA
>JAQYWL010000004.1 GCA_030145035.1 Desulfobacteria bacterium
CTTTACAGCGCCCCAATATAAGCGGCCCGCGGTACCCTCAAGACCCATCAATGTGCCGCGTATTTCTTCTATATCTTTTCCTTTCACACCTTTAACCTTTTTGCGGACCCCTGCAAGATTCTTTGCAATCGCATCAACCTTTTCAAAACGCTCCGGGGCGGATGCCTTCAAATACTTGCCGAAATACTTCAACAACTTCATTTGGTTGCCGATCTTTGCCTCAACAATGATCCGTGAGAACAAGGCACTCCGTTCATCATTCAGGGCAAGTATCTGCTCCCGACGCGCCTGAACTGTAGCTGTCAGCGCCGGTGCTACGATTTTTGCATACGGCTTTCCGGTGCCGTGCAGGAAATTGATCTGAATTCCTCTCTGGCAAAGCGCCATAATGAGAGCGGTGGAGATTGTTACTCCCTTTGAAGCAAGTGTAACCTCGCTTAGCCGAAAGAATGGAAACTCATAGATGATCTTTTTGCCCCTTTTTACCGTGAGCCGCTCGCTCACCTTGCTCATGAACGCCCCGTAGCCTGAGACGATCAACTGGGAGGTATCGCCGCTTTTCACAAGCGTGATCCCTTCGCCCACCTCGATCTCTTCTTCTTCAAATTCCGCTTCCACAGGAAACCGGATCACCTCCGGCTGGCCTGTAAACAGATTAATCTGCGCAGCAGGCGTCACAGCCTTTGCTTGCTCAGGTTCATATTCGGGCCGGATGCGGCTCACTGTGGTTTCCGTTGATTCTTCAGTTGTCATGGCTTTCCCTCCCTACCCAACTCCTCCCTGCCCCACAGGTGGATGCCATTTTTTTTGGCAAACCGCAGAGCCTCGGCAGTGAATCCGGCTGAAGAAACAACCACGTAATGATTCGTCCGGATCCTTTTTACAAACTTCTCCAATTCCTTGCGACCAACGCGTTTTGCCTTCCACTTCAGCTCGAAGGCCCAAGTCTCATCATTAGCCGCAAAAAGGTCAATCTCGCCCCCATCGGGAAGAAGATAATTCTTGATAATCCGGCGAAACTTCGGAACCCGGCATCCCCCGACCTCCTTTCCTTGATGGGATTCAACAAAATAATAGAGTTCGAACTCCTTGGCCCTTCCCAACTCGGCGGTAACCTGGGAAAAACGCTCCTGAAGGTCTGCCAGTAGCTCTCCAAGCACCCTTTCCGAGGCCCCAGCAGCATCCACCAGCCCGAGCCGTTCGTGTCGGAGCCAATACGCCAGCACGACATCAGAGATGGTGTAGCGATTGTCCTCTGTTTTGGAGATAAGGTCTACTGCCATCAAGCTCTCCAGGTAAGTCCTTGCCTCTCCAGCCTTCCTCTTGAGCCGTCTAGCCAGAGCGCTGAGTGTCAGTGCGCCTTCTGATGCCAAAGCAAGCATAATGTTCTTGAGCATGGCGTATCCACGGGCGCGTTTGAGAGATGTCTCCAACATGTATTGACAATGCTGATAGATGGCTCCGGCGGCAAAGGAAGCTTCCATGACAAAGGCCCTGGTGACCGGATCGTCTTGAGGCCCATGAGTGCTCAACAGCTCCCGACATCTCCGTGCCACCTGATGAATATAGTAGAGATGCCCCCCCGTGAGCCTGTGCAGATCCGCCAGATCGCTCGGGGAGAGTTCGGGGCACAGCTTGACCGCCAGCCGGGAGGAATCCCGGCGTCCAACGTTGCCGACATACTCGGTGCGGAATTGCCCGAAGAGGGGTGAGTCACCAGACGAGAATAGATCCTCCATTAGCCTTACGGCTGAGCCTGCCACCACGTAGAGGGTTCGCTGCTGGACCTGCATGCGGCTGCGAAAAAGGGCAAAAATATCGCCGATTTGCTTGAAGTTGCTCAGAAGACTCAGATCTTGAAACTCGTCTATAATGAGCAGACAGTGGGTCCCGGAATCTTGTGCCAGGTTTTCGCCAATGTCGATAGCCATTGATAGAAGCAAACGTTCGTCGGGCTTCTCCTTTTCTAGTTCACCTTGAATTGCCAGTCCAGCCTCAGACAGCGGACGATTTCCCGCTTCTACCGCCAAGCGCAAGGCAGTGTTCAGGTCCATATAGCTCAGGTAGCGAGCCGGACTGCCACGATCCTTCTCCAGGAACCAGTAGGCAGCACAACCATACCAGTAACGGGTCAAGGCAATGGGTGCGCTTCCCCCTTCCTGGAGATCCACCCAGATGGGGAACACGTCTTTCCTTTTCAGAGTGGCTACCCAATAGCGAAGAAGCTCTGTTTTGCCGATGCGCCTCCGGCCGATCAGAGCGACAGCCTCTGGCCGGGCTCCTTGAAGTTCATCCAGAGCCAGGTTCAGCTTCTTGAGGATTGACACCCTGTCAGTGAACAGGTTCTTACGGGCTTTGGGAAAGAAAAAATATTCCATGATTATGTCACTTCTATTATATGTCAGTTTTATTATAATAAAGATGATAGTATCAGAGGTGTCAAGAAAAAAGTTGCCGCACCCAACAAAGGACCTGTCAAAAAAGCATTGAACGTCAAGCTGTCGAATAAATATGACGGCACGTGAAAAATCCCCTTCACAAAATAGACGCCGAAATCCTTTCTTGTCCATGTAGCACAAAATCC
>JAQYWL010000201.1 GCA_030145035.1 Desulfobacteria bacterium
TTGCGTTGATTTGAATCCCCACCAGATCGAAGCTGCCCTTTTCGCCCTTCGTTCCCCTGTAACAAAGGGAGTTCTATTCGCGGATGAGGTTGGTCTTGGGAAGACTATTGAGGCTGGGCTTACCATCTGCCAGAGCTGGGCGGAACGTCGCAGGCGAATTCTTGTTATTTGCCCGGCATCACTCCGGAAACAATGGGCACTGGAATTGGAAGAGAAGTTCCACCTGCCTTGCATTGTGTTGGATGCAAAAACGTATCGGGAATCTCAAAAAGGCGGCAATCCGAACCCCTTTCTTGTAGAAGGGATAGTAATCTGCTCAATACACTTTGCCAGCAGGCGAGCCTCGGAAGTTCGCGCCATTCAGTGGGACTTAGCTGTGATTGACGAAGCGCACAAGTTGCGGAACGCTTACCGCCAGAGCAACCGGATGGGCCAGAACATTCGCTGGGCACTCGAAGACCGTCGCAAGATTCTGGTTACGGCCACTCCGCTTCAGAATTCCATGCTGGAGCTTTACGGACTTTCCACCATCATTGATGAGCGTATATTCGGTGACTTGCCGTCGTATCGGACACAATACGTAAATGCCGGTGGCGACCTTGACGGCTTGCGTGAACGCCTGAAGGTCTTCTGTACGCGCACATTGCGCAGTCACGTTTTGGAGTATATCCAATACACTGAACGAAGACTGATCACCCGGCCGTTCCAGCCCACGGAACAAGAGCATAAGCTCTATGAAGCGGTATCGGATTTCCTTAAGCGGGATGACACTTACGCTCTGCCTTATCAGCAACGGCATTTGACCGCCCTCATTGTCCGCAAGCTTCTTGCTTCATCATCGCAGGCTGTAGCCGGAACATTGGAGGTTATGCGGGACCGCCTCATTGCTCTCAGAGATGAGAGTAAAGCACAAACCAACTTGGCGGAGCGTATCATTGAAGATGACCTTCTCGATGAGCTTCTCGGCGCCGATGACGATCAGCCGGAATCCATTGTGCAGAACCGGGAAGAAGCTGGCCCGATTAACAACCAGAAACTGGCCTCCGAGATTGATGAACTGAACCGCTATATTAAGTGGGCTCGCAGCATCGGCGTGGATACTAAAACCAGATCCCTTATCAAGGCGCTTGAGATCGGCTTCGCCGAAATGGAGAAGATCGGCGCTGCCCAAAAAGCTGTTGTGTTCACTGAATCACGCCGCACACAGCAATTCTTGCATGACTTTTTGGAATCGAACGGATACGCTGGCCGCATGATTACGTTTAATGGAACCAATAGGGAACCTGAATCAAGGCGCATTTATGAGAAATGGCTTGAGGCGAACCAGAGCACAGGACGCACTTCCGGCTCCCGGGCCATTGACATGCGTACTGCAATAATTGAGTACTTTCGGGACAATACCTGCATACTCATTGCTACCGAGGCTGCCGCTGAAGGGATCAATCTCCAGTTTTGTTCGCTCGTAGTCAATTTCGACATGCCTTGGAATCCGCAACGCATTGAACAGCGCATCGGCCGTTGTCATCGCTATGGCCAGAAGCACGATGTCGTCGTCATCAACTTTCTGAATGAGCGGAACGAAGCCGACCGCCGCGTATATGAACTCTTGAATGAGAAGTTCAACCTCTTTACGGGACTTTTCGGGGCTTCAGATGAGGTGCTTGGCAGTATCGAGTCCGGTGTGGACTTCGAAAGGCGTATTCTTGACATTTATCAGCAATGTAGAACTTCGGATGAGATTCAGACAGCGTTCAAAGCCTTACAGAAAGAACTGGACGATACGATAAGGTCGCGGATTAAGGATACTCGCAAGATTCTTCTTGAGCATTTCGACGAGGATGTGCATGCTCGACTAAAAGTCAACTTGAGCGGAACACGGGAACAACTGGACCGCATCGGAAAAATGTTTTGGACTTTAACGAGGTTCATTCTCGACGGAAAGGCGCGGTTTGACGATCAAGAACTTTCTTTCCACTTGAACGATGCCCCGGTATCCGGGGTTAAGACCGGCACTTATCACCTCATTTCCAAAGAACGTCCCAATATTTCCGGCGAATTCCTATACCGATTGTCACATCCGCTTGGCGAGTACGTTACTGATAATGGCAAAAATTATCCTTCGCCGGTCGCCAAAGTGAACTTTGATATTACGGGTCACCCGGCAAAAATTTCTGTTGTGGAAAATATCAAGGATAAATCCGGTTGGCTGATACTCCAGCGTCTCGTTATAGACTCTTTTGAGCGAGAAGAATATCTGCTCTTTTCTGCTTTCGACGATTCCGGGAGGGCTCTGGGCCAGGAGACCTGTCAGAAACTATTTAATTGCCACGGGCAGAAGGTTGAAGAGCTTTCCCTGCCGGAGAGCATCAAAAGCCGACTTGCCTTAGAGGTTGATCGGCATGCCAAGGCGACAATTAACAAATCTCTGGAGCGCAACAGCCGGCATTTCAACGAAGCGCGTGAGCAATTGGAAAAATGGGCTGATGACATGGTCCTGGCTGTCGAAAAAGAACTCCGTGATACAAAGGAGCAGATCAAGGCGCTCAACCGCCAGTCTCGCCAGGCGACCACCGTTGGAGAGCAGCGCGATCTGCAAGAAAGAATTCGTGGCTTGGAAAAGAAAAAACGTCGTCAGCGCAAACAAATCTTTGACGTTGAAGACGAGATTGCGGAGAAACGCGACCAGTTGATCGACGCACTTGAAAAACGTATGCAGCAACGAACTGCTACAGACCATATATTCACCATCCGGTGGGTTGTAATATAAAAAAGGACAAGAGACATGAAAGCAATTGACAAACTGGAATCAAAGCTCGCTGAGCTTTTTCAGCTTAATCAGGCCGATCTGGACTTCGGCATTTATCGCATCATGAATGCCAAGAGGGGAGAGATCACCCATTTCCTGGAACAAGACCTTCTTCCCCAGGTCAAACAGGCGTTTAAGGAATACAAGCCGAGCGACAAGGCTGAAATTCAAAAGGAATTAGACAAAGTCATAGAAGGCGTCAAGGCCGCTGGTATGGACCCGGAGCAATCGCCAAAGGTCAAGGAACTGCGAGCACGCCTGAATGAGGATGCCGTCGATCTGACGGCCCTTGAAAACGAGGTCTACTCGCGACTCTACGACTTCTTCAGTCGTTACTACGATGATGGCGATTTCATTTCATTGCGCCGCTACAAAAAAGACGTTTATGCCATTCCGTACGAAGGCGAGGAGGTAAAGCTCCATTGGGCCAACGTCGACCAGTACTACATCAAGACCACGGAATATTTCCGTGATTACGCCTTCAAGGTTGCCGGAGACAAACTGATTCGCTACAAAATCATTGAGGCGGACACAGAAAAGGACAACAGGAAGGCGGCAAACGGCAACGACCGGCGATTTTTCTTACACGACGATAACCCCGTGGCAGAGGAAAAAGGCGAACTTGTCATCCGCTTTGAATACCGACCCGACCCACAGAAGCGCAAGCAGGAGGCACTTAATGCCGTAACTATTCATAGGCTTTTCAATGATCTAATAACCGGGGAACTGGCCGAGTGGCTTTATACTCTTTCGATAAAA